>DASSQB010000088.1:0-17450 GCA_035702725.1 Terriglobales bacterium
AGCAGTGGCAGGAAATAGTGCGCCTGGCGGAAATTGATCCCCGGCCTTCTGCTGAACTGGATTACTGCTATGGACTGGCGCTGGGGCGCCTTGGACTCTGGGACCGAGCTTCTCAGGCTTTGCTTGCCGGCCATCGCCTCAAGCCTGGCGATGAGAGATTCCCGGTCGAACTTGCCGGCGTCGCATTCAAGCAAAAACGTTACCCCGAAGCAGTCAGATGGCTGAGGCAGGCCCTCAAACTTGATCCCGGCGATGCCTACGCCAACGACTTCCTGGGCAGCATCTATTATCTCGAAGGAAACACCGAAGCCGCCGTGAAGTACTGGAATCGCGTCGGCAAGCCCCAGATTGCCGGCATTTCCCTTCAGCCTGAGCCGCAAGTAAACGCACCCCTGCTGGATACAGCGTTCGCCTTCTCTCAAGCCTCCGTATTGTCCTTGCCTGACCTGTGGACCACCGAGGCTCGAGTTCGCGGACTGGGCATCTTCCCTCGCTTCACCTTTGACCTGAACGCTCGCCCGGACGACAAATTCGACCTCGTGTTCCGTGGAAGCGAGCGCAACGGCTGGGGAGCCAACAAATGGCAAGCGCTGTTCTCAACCTTTCGCGGCGTTTTTCAGCAGACAATTTATCCCGCGTATTTCAACCTTGGCCATTCCGCTGTCAACCTCGAGTCGCTGGTGCGCTGGGACGCGGAGAAACGCCGCTTAAAGGGATCGCTCTCAGCTCCCTGGCGGCAAAACGCCAAGCAGCGCTATAGCGTGCAAGTGGACTTGCGTAACGAGAACTGGGACGTTCGCCCTTCCTTCACTGGCCCGGCGCCCCTGCTGGGCGCCGTCAACCTGCGCCGCGAGGGCGTGACCGCCGGAATCAATTCCTTTGTCAGCGGGCGCTGGGATTGGTCTACCGGAGTTGAGCTTTCTCATCGTGATTTCCGCAACGTTTTTCCCGGCTCCGCCCTGACTCCGGCTTTGCTTTCACAGGGCTACCAGCTGAAACACCTGGCGCAGTTGAACTATGACCTGTTGCGGTTGCCGGAAAAGCAGTTTCGTGTGCGCACCGGCCTTTCTTCACAGACCGGAAGAATCTGGTCGCAGACGAGCCACTCGTTTCTGAAGTTGCAGGGCTCGCTGGCCGCCCACTGGCTCCCGCAGGCCCAGGGTGACGATTACGAACTGCAGGAAACCGTGCGCGCCGGCAAGACCTTCGGCCAGGTTCCGTTCGACGAGCTTTTCATGCTGGGCATCGAACAGGACAGCGCGCTCTGGCTTCGCGCACATATTGGCACTCGCGACGGCCGCAAGGGCAGCGCGCCCATGGGCCGTAACTACATTCTCTCCAACTGGGAGTTGGACAAGAATGTGTGGAGCAATGGCTTGCTCGGCCTGAAGCTGGGACCGTTTCTGGATACGGGCAAAATCACAGACCCTTCGCCCGGTCTTGGCGCTCCAAATTGGCTTTGGGACACCGGGGTACAGGCAAGGGTGCGAGTGCTCGGCGTTAAGGTCACCATTTCCTACGGCAGAGATTTGCGTTCCGGCAATGGCGCGGTGTATGCCACGGTGGGGCGATAAGGTTCGTGGGCTCCGGAATGTCCCAGCGTCATTTTTAGGCAGGCTCAAGCCGGCGCTAAGCCGGCTTTTCTTCCTGCATCGCCTTCAAGCGCGCTGCCCTGTCGCGCGCGATCAACTCGCGCAGGTCGTAACTGTAGGAACCATACCCGTGGAAGGTTTCCTCATCAAACAGCCGCTTAATGCCGCAACCCAGGCAGACCTGGTAGGAATACCCTTCCACCCGGATGGGCCAGCTCATCTTGCGATGCCAGCAACCGCGCAACACCACCACTGCGGCTCCCGCGATGCCGGTGGTCATCAGTCCCACCGGCCAGAACCAGCGCGGCATCCCTTTGCGCGGCTTTTTTTCTTTTTCCTTTTCTTTCCCTTGTTCGGTCACGGCCACCCTGTGCTTCTCTTACCATGCTCACAATATCACCATTCCTGGCGTTTGCATCCTACCCAAATTGGCTATACCCGCGCCTTTCCCACTTTAGCTGCACTTCCTCCCTCGACTGCTCTTGCAGGACTGTGTTAGCCCCTAACAGCGATTGAAAATCTGTCCCATTGTGGAAAAAATGCGATTGACTCTCATCCTTAAGTGCACTAACTTGCAGCATATATATCTCCATATGAAAGGCTCAACGTTTCATTCTGGGGACAGGTGTATCTGCAACCTGCGCTCTTTTCTCAGTTTCCTCCTGGTTCTTCTACTTCCGGCCAGCCAAATGGCAGCGCAGGCGAATGGCCCCATGCTCTTCCCACAGGGCAAGGTTCTGGTGGATGGCAAGCAGGTCGACGCTCCAATCGGGCTGTTTGCCGGCGATAAAGTGCAGACCGCAGCTTCCGCCACTGCCAGCCTGAACGCGGTGGGCACAACCGTTCTTCTTTCGCCCAATACGGTCCTAACCTACGGCCAGGGTGCTTTGGAAATGGGCTGCGGACACCTGCTGGTAACCACGGTGGTTAACCGCCTGTCCTCGCGCGTGGCCAATCTCACCATCACTCCCGGTTCTGACGTGGCCAAGTATGAGATCACCCGCGGCAGCGGCAAGCTGGAAATTACCACCCGCGAAGGCACCATCAACGTGAACGATGGCGTGCAGACCACCAGCCTGGGCGTGGGCAAGGTCATCAGTTTCAGCGCCGGCAACGACTGTCCTCTGGCTGATGCTGCCCCGGATCAGACCGCGGCCCCTGCTTCCAAACCGGTCAGCCTGAGTAAAGGGAAGATTGCAGCCATTACATTGGGAGGGGCAGGCGCGGTCGGTTTAGGCTTGGCCTTGGCGCTTTCTCGCGGAGGCAGCAAAGCGCCGGTCAGTCCCAGCGTCCCCTGAAACCCTTATGGTTGAGTTGCGGCCCTACTGGCCGGACGCGTGCGGCCGTGAGTTCGCCGCCAGGCGGCGGCGCGTTGCTCGGCTTCCGCTATTTGCGCGCCCGTCATCCGCGCCCGCAGAATAGCCAGGCGATACTTGCTGGCTTCATCGCCGCCCTCTTTGGCGATGGCAGACCACATGTACGCGCTCACATCATCCTGGGGCACGCCGCGTCCTGCCCAGTAATACGCTCCCAGCGTGGCCGCAGCCAGCACTTGGCCGCCATCCGCGGCGCGGGTGAACCACTTCACCGCTTCCCCGTAATCCTGGGTCACATCTTCGCCACTGGCGTAGCGGGCTCCCAGTTCGAAAGCGGCTTCGACGTCGCCGGCTTCCGCCTCCCGCTGCAGCGGCCGTACGGCGCTGGAAAAGTCTACGGTTACCGTCGCTTGCGTCACTTCCGGTTTCGCCTGCCCTGACGGGCCGGGCTGCGGCAGGATTTGCGAGCGGGCGGGAGAAGGCTCCGCCGCATCCACGCTCTTGGCGTCTCCCGTTCCCCGGCCCAGCACGAACCACAAGCCTAATATCACCAGCATCGCCGCCAATACAACCAGCACCACGCGCTCTCCCTTGCCGCTGCTGAGCGCGCTGCTCGGCGTGGGCGCAGTGGCAGTTTCAGGTAGGGGCGCCGGCGTCTGAGTGGCAGCAGGTGTTGCAGCGCTGCTCACCGGTATTGCCGCCGGCACAGGAGCGTCGGGCGTTGGAGCACTCGTGACGGCTGCCGGAGTGGCTGCTGCAGCGGCCTGATTGGAAGCCTGCGGCAGCTCATCCGTGGTAGCTGACGACAGCACCGGCGATTCTTCAGGCACCGTTTCGGGTGCCGCTTCAGGCGCGGGTTGTGGTGTCGCGGCAGCGTCTACCGGCGCCGGGGGCGCCTCGGGGCGAAGGGACAGGGCGACAGTTTTCGCCAGCTCCTGCACCGCGGAGCAATGGTTTTCTTTGAATGCGTAAGGCGCGCGCGAAAAAACCTCAATCAACCCCAAAATGTCTCCGCGTTGGCCAATAGGAACAGCCAGCACGGAATTAATGCCCAGGGCGTGGCAGCTCTCGCGGTCCACATGCGGGTCGAGCCGAGGATCGTCGCAGCGCAGCCAGCGGCCACTGCGCACGCAGGCTCCCGAAATTCCTGATTCCGCGTTCAGCTTCGCTCCCGGCGGCGGCGCGATCTCCCCCGCGGTTGCCCGGCACACGATGCCTGCGCCGTCCGCCAGCGCGATAGCTGCTCCATCCGCCTCAGCGCATGCCAAGGCGCTCTCGGCCACCGCCCGCCATGCGGGATCACCCGTCGCTCCCGGCTGCGGAACAGGAACGGAAGGCACTGCCTCCGTGGGCGCAGCCTCCGGACGTCCCGCCTGCGCAAGCTTGCTGGCGTTCTCCGTGGCCAGCAGCGCGTTCAGCAGCAGCCATTGCTGCAGCTGGCGCCGTGACTCTCCTGTCAGATTCAAAAACTCCAGCCCTAGACGGCCCGCCCCATCGCACCACGCCACCCGCGCCGGCGTAACCGCCGAGCCACGCGTGTCCAGCAGGTCCAGCCGCAGATCCACGAAGCTTTGGGGAGTAAGCCGGGCAACGCTCTCAATGGCCGCGCCGCGGTCATTTGCATCCAGCACTACGCCGCCCACTCCCGCGCCAATGCTGGCGTAGGCAGGGCTGTGCACTTTGTGGCGCAAATGGCGACGCCGTTCCACGGGCATGAAGGTGAACCTGAGCTGTCACCTCCATCTTACGATTTTCCGCCGCCAACACCCAAGGACAAATCTTCATCACCCACGGATTGCTGGTGAAGGCTCACATCGTCGGAGGAAGAACTGCTGCTGGAATCAGAGCGCGGACGGAACGTCTGCGTCACATAGATGAGGATTAGGTACCGCCGAACATCGCGCAGCTAACCGCCAGCTTACCGGCTGAATGCAGACCGCTGAGTGCTGACTGCTGCCTTATAGCTGCTTTCTCTCCCCGGGCATTCCCGCTGCTCGCGCGATCGCGGCCACCATGAATCCCGCCAGCATCTGCAGGTTGGCCACCGCCAGGTCGTCAAAAGCAAAGCTTTCCGTCGAGAGCACCTCAAAGATGCCCAAGGTCCGCCGGAAATGCTGCAGTGGCGCCACCAGAATGGAGCGCACGCCCAGACGCCGCGCCACGCTGCGTTCTACGTGAGGATGGTCTTCGGCATCGTCGCAGCGCAGGATCTCGCCGGTGCGCAGGCACTCCCCCGAAAGCCCGGAATCGGTTTGCAGCCGCACTCCCAGATCGGGGGCGGTGCGCCCTGCGCGCGCGCTGCACACCACTTCACTGCCCCATTGCAGTCCGATGGCGCTGCCCGTGGCCCCGGTCAGCGACTGCGCCCGCTCCGCGATCACCGAAATAGCCGGCTCCAAGTCCAACTGCGCCGGCGCCCGCGGCAGCTCCAGCGCCGTCACCGGCTCTTCCTGCGCGCTGCAGGCGGCCATTGCCGGTCTCTCTCGAACCAGTTCTGGCGATGCCGGCACCGATTCGATCAGCTCCCGCACTAGCCGGTCCATGGCCGCGTCCTGCAGCAGCGTGGCCCGAGGCTGCTGCCCCAACTCTCCTCCGAATATGCGCGAGACGCTCAGCACAGCGCTGCTGCCGCACGCCAGGCAGTTCGCCGTGTTGTTTTCGTGGATCAGCTCGCATTGCACGCAGAAAACCGCCTTCTGCAGGCGCAAAAAACTCAGCTCCGGGCGAGGCTTGAACAGTCCCATTCCTTGCTCCTTCACTTATGGCCCCAATCTGTTGTTCGGAAAGAACCGCAGATGGTGGGAAGCGTGAAAGGTAAACGTCCATGCTGTGGAAGAGTAAGTGACAGTGCTGGTTCCAACGCAGGAATGTGCGTGTGCAGAAAATTGCACAGTAGCGCCGGCATCCTGCCGGCTGTCCTGAGGGCGTCTCGCCCTCAGTGGCGCGGGCGTGACGGCGGCGCTGCGAGTCACGCCCCGAAACCAGCGCGTACTGCTTCAGCGCTCCACCAGAAACTTGTATTGCGCCACGCTCAGCGGCACCACCGAGAGCCTTCCCTGCCGCGACAGCGGCGAGTCGCCAAACAGCTTGTGGGCCTTGATTTCAGCCAGCGTCGTCGGGTTCAGCTTCTTGCCGGCGCGAATCGTCACCCGCGGATTCTTGGAATCACTGTTATCCACCGACACCACCGAGGCTGTTCCTACAGTCCGCTTTTCATCCCCTGTGTGATAAATGATCAACTGCTCGCCCGGCATCATCCCGCGCAAATTCTTCAGCGCCACCGGATTGCTCACTCCATCCCACACCGTGGATTTGTCGCGCTCCAGGTCGGCGAAGGAATACTCCGAAGGCTCGGTTTTCAGAAGATAAGGCATCGGCATCCCTCTTCGTTCATAAAGCACCCAGCAGCCAGCACTCAGCATTCAGCCAGGAAGCAATTGGCACTTGCCATTTAGCCACTGGAAAGCTTACCAGCTTCCTACACTTGCCCATGTTGTGCGCCAGCCCGCAATCCCGTGCCCGTCACCGGCCGCAAGCGTTTTGCTTCACTGCGGGGAGCAGCCGGTCCACCAAGTCCTTCGTTGGCGCCGGATCCTTGAGAATTTCCCACCCGGTGAAAACCGCTATCAGCTTCTCTTCCGGGAAGACCATCAAACGCTGGCCGCCGAATCCCTGCGCCATCCAGACAAATTTGCCGTTCAGCGGGTACAGCCACCACTTAAACCCATACTGGAAGTTTTCCTCTGCGTGGATATAAGGCGCGAGAGATTTCTTCACCCAGTCCTTCGATATGATTTGCTTCCCCTCCCACACACCATCGTGCAGGTAGAGGTAGCCGATCTTGGCCAAATCATCGCCGTTCAGATAAAGACCGCCCTCAGTATCCACCACTCCCAGGTAGGTCCGCTTCCAGTGATGCCTGATGCCCAGAGGAGCGAACAGATATTTCTGTCCGTACGTATCAATGTCCTGTCCGGTTTCTTTCTGGAAGATATAGGCCAGCAGCTCGGTGGCGCCGCTGCTGTAGTTGAAGACTTTCCCCGGCTCTTCCGCCATCGGCTTATCAATCACATATTGCACCCAGTCGTCGGTTGCCTCCATCAGGCTGGAGTCGCTGCGCGGGTCGTCGTAGGGGACCTCCTCATTCCACCGCAGGCCGGTGGTCATCGTAAGAACGTCCTTCAGAGTCATGCGGCGCTTGCGGGCGTCCACATTTTTCACTTTCGACACATCGAAGTACTTCAGCACTGGCGTGTCGAGCCCGGCCTTGAAGTCGCCTCGCGTGATGGCCACGCCATAAATCGCAGACGTCACGGTCTTGCTCACCGATTGCATGGTGTGCAGGTCGGTGCCGTGATAGTAGGGGTGCCAGTGGGGATCGAAATAGTTGTAGCGGCCGGTCAGGCGTGCGTTCAGCGGCCCCTTGGCCTTGGCTTCTTTAGCGTAAATTTGACCGTAATCGTGGGCATATTTCCGCGAGAAAATTTCCCGTCCGCAGCGGAAAACCTGAAAACTGTCAACCAGCTTGTACTTGCCCTGGGCCAGGTCGGTATCAAAACTCTCGAGAATCTTTTCGTCAAGACCGGCACTGGCGGGCGTCCCCTTCTGCCACCCCTTGGTTGGCCAACTAACCGCCTCTCGGCTTTTTGATCCTGGCCCTTCCGCCATTAACGCTCCCATTGGGAACAACGCCAGGAAACCCACCACCAGCGTGCGGATGGCCATTTTTCTTATCATTCGCTCTCCATCACAACGGTTCAGAGGCTGAATGCTGACCGCTGATTGCTGATTGCCTGCTGCTACCTGTAATGCCACGCCGCCGTGTCCTCTCCCTTGGGCGCATGCTTCACGATGTAGCGTGCCATGGCCCGCACCAGCTGCGCATTGTCCATGGGCGACCACCCATGCCCCTTCATCGGCCTCCCGTAGACGAAAGAGCCGCCGTAATCAGGATCCTTCGTGCTCTTCAGGAAGTCCTCCATCTGGTACACGGCAAGGTTCAAGTAGTAGTTGTCCATGTCGCCGACAAATATATGAATCTTCCCCGCCAGCTGCGGTCCAATTTTCGGCCAGTTCTGCTGCAGGTAGTAGCGCAAGTCGTAGCCGTGGTCGCGCATGTAATCGGCCACGTCGCGATCAATCTCACCAGTCAGCTTGTCCCATAGCGGTTTGGGATATCCATCATCGCCCACCGGGCCGTAAACCGCCTCCCACGCCTCCAGTTGCTGTCCGGAGCGCCCGTGCGTGCCCAGCACCTCCTCCATCAGGCTCATCTCGCGCTCGGTGAAGGTCACCTGCCCCTCTACTGTGCGCTCCAGCGGACGCTCCGGCACCGGCGGCTCGAAGCCCGGCACCAGGAACGCATTGTCGTCTTGGTAGATGTTCACCAGCTGGTAGCGGCGAAAATCAATGGGATCGGGGAAAAAAGTCCAGGTGCCCCCGAAGAAGTCAGGATGAAGCACCTGCAGCGCCAGCGACTCCCAGCCTCCGGTCGAGCCGCCCGTCAGCACCCGCCCATAGGGTTTCCGCGACATGCGGAAATTCTTTTCCAGGTATGGCACCAGCTCTTTGAGCAGCGCGTCCCCATAGGGGCCGTTGTTGGCCGAATTCACCGCGTAGGAGTCGTCAAAATATGGCGTGGGATGCTGAAACGTGACCGCAATCATGCGCGGAAAATCGGGCGAGTTCCATACCTTCTGAAACTCGTAGCCATTCAGCCAATGTGTAACGCCGACGGACGCCAGGTAGGCCACGAAACCCGCGTCGTCTCCCCCGGGCGTCGTGCTGAAATAAAACGGCGCCTGCAGGTTAAAGTGGTCCTGGATGTAAATCACCGGATAGCGCACATCAGGATGGCTTTCGTAACCCTTGGGAAGCAGGACGGTGGCTCCGATGTAAAAGGGGTGCCCCCAGAACTTGCTCAGCAGCTCGCTTTGAATCTTGATGTGCTTCACCTGCGCTGTGTCCGCCGGCACCTTCACCGGCGGAATCACGTTGCGGAGGCTAAGCTTCACATCGAAGCCGGCCGCCGGATCAAGGTGGATTTTTTGCACATCGCTGTAGAGATTCCCCGGCGACTCATTGAAATGCTGCCCTTCCCACTGGTCCATGTGCGCCCAAATGGTGTGGCCATCGGCGCGATGAAATTCGGTGTAGACATTCAGCAGCGCCTCTACGTAGTAATCTCCGGGTGCAACTCCGCACAGGCTCTTGAAGGGGAATCCGAGCGCGCCGTCATCAACTACGGCCGCTTCGCCCGGCTTAAGCTGGCTGATGTCCTCGCCGAAATATGGCGTGCGCTGGGTCCAGGAGCCAATCTGCTCGCGCGGGTCGGGATCGGTCCGCCGCGCCAGCACCACAAACAGTCGGCCCGTGATCGGCGCGGCATGTGCCGCCTGGGGGAACGAGACTTCAAATTTTGCCGGATTGCGCGCCTGCTGCGCCGCACAGCTGGCTTCCTGCGCCGGCGATACCTGCCCCCACGCTCCCCCGCACATCACCAGCCATGCCACCAACCCAGCAATTCGTATTCTCACGCAAACACCGCCGAGACCCTCGTCTGCAAAACGCCGATTGTACATCCCGGCTTGTTTGTAACGGTGGTGTCTTGCCGGCACCGCGCCCCAGCTACTCGTGCGCTATTCTCGTGGCAGGAAACGAAGTGTAAACTCAGGCAAAAAAGGAGCGTGTCAGTGTATGAAAGCTCGGGCCTCGCTTCTTGTCCTGGTACTGCTATTAACGTTGCCGTTAGATCTTGCCGGTGCACAGAGCAGACGCGACAGTGCGTCCCAGGTTCTTGCGGTTGAGAAGCAATGGAACGAGGTTTACAAGCGGGGCGACATCGCCATGATGAACTCTCTGCTCACTGACGACTTCATTATCACAGTCGAGGATGGACAGACCTACAGCAAGCCCGGCTATATCGCCCATAGCGGCAACGCTACCGTGCACGTGCAGGTATCGGATATGTCCGATCTGCAGGTTCGCATGCACGGCAACACCGCCGTGGTCACCGGCGCCTATCACGAAAAAGGCACCGATAACGGCAAGTCATATGAGTACCGCGATCGTTTAACCGATATTTGGATGAACTACAACGGCAGGTGGCGTCTCATCGCCTCCCATTACAGTCCTCTGAGCGGCAAATAGCCGACAACAAAAGACATCTACGTTGCCCCCGCCTTGGAGAGCGTTTCGTAGCGGTCGTGGGGGGCGCTCTCGTAACTCACTGGCAGCCCGCGCGGCGCCCATCCGGGAAAAACCAGGTGTCCCGTGGCATCGCTCTCTCCGCCGAAGCCGCCGCGCATTTCCAGCACGCTGGTGAAGCCGGCGTTCTGCAGCATCTCGGCCGCTTTCAGCGAGCGCCCGCCTACCTGGCAGCCCACAACCATTTTCGCCTCTTTGCCGAAGTTGGCTTCCACAATTTCGACGAATTGCGGATTCAGGTGCATGCGCCCCATCGCCGGCTCCATCAGTGGAATGTTCTTGGCTCCGGGTACGTGGCCGGAATCGAATTCCTGCACCGTGCGCACATCCAGGTAGATGTACTCCGGATCTTTGTCCAGCAACTCCTTGGTTTCTTCCGGACTGATACGTTTGACGTTCATCGCCGCAACCTTGGTGCTTCCCTTTAGCCAACATCCGTTCTGGGGCCGCCTTACACTACACTGACCGCGCTCGCCGGGCAACTGGCAGGCGCCTACACCTCTACACGGGAACGGCGGGGCGAGCGCGGAACGAAGGGAAAAGCTGTCCTCTGCCGGTCAAACTGGCTCTGCCATCGGCCGGGCACGGAAATCCCGCATCCCGGGCAAGCGCCTTTGGCAGTGAGGTGATAACCGCGAATCAGGTAGCCGTAACGTTCCACCAGCAGCTTGCCGCAATTATGGCAGCGGGTGTTCTCCAGTTCGCCCACTTCCCCGGGCAGATTGCCGGCGTAAATATAGCGCAAACCGGCATTTTTGCCGATTTCGGCCGCCCGCAGCAGGTCCTCCGCCGTAGTGTTGCGCGGGTCCGCCATCTTGTAATCCTGATGAAAGGCGGTCACATGCCAGGGGATATACGGGGAGACTGAGACCAAAAATTCGGTCAGACGGGCCAATTCGTCCCTGGAATCATTGAACCCCGGGATCAGCAAGGTCACAATCTCTACCCACAGGCCCATCTCCTGCAGCCGCCGGATGGTCTCCAGGATTGGCCCGATGCGCCCGCCCAGTTCGTGATAGTGGCGGTCGTCAAAGCTCTTCAGGTCAACCTTGTAGAGGTCAATCCAAGGCTTCAGATAATCCAGCACTTGCGGGGTCCCGTTGCCATTGGAAACGTAGCCCGTCATCAGCCCCGCCGCACGCGCCTCCCGGAACACGGCCACCGCCCACTCTGAGGTGATCAGAGGCTCGTTATAAGTGCTGACCATCGCCTTGGCGCCATAGCGCCGTGCTTCCTGCACAAGCATTTCTGGGGTGGCTCGCAAAGGCGCACTGACCGCCTCCGGATCACGCAGCGCCTGGGACGTTACCCAGTTCTGGCAGTAAGAGCAGTGCAGGTCGCAGCCCAGCATTCCGAAGCTGTAGGCCAGAGCGCCGGGAGCAACATGGAAGAACGGCTTCTTCTCGATCGGGTCGCACTGCACGCAGCCCACATACCCCCAGGGCACGTAGAGCTTGCCGCCTCGATTGAAGCGCACCTTGCACACGCCGCGCTGCCCCTCGAGAATGGGGCAGCAGTGTCCGCAGGAAAAGCAGCGCACCCGGTCACGGTCCAGCTTTTCGTAGAGCTCGGGGGCAGCTTCCGCGACGTTCTGGTCCAAAATGTCGCGCAGTGCAGGCATAGCTCCCCTTGGGTTCTATGCCTATTTTAGCCGCTTTCAGAGTAGATTTCGCTCCCTGCGAGAGATACCGAAGGGCGCGGTTGCGCCACTCCAGGTCTGGTGTGATTACGGGACGTTGTAGGTAACGCCATTGGACATCTGGTTCAGAATCAGGGGCTGGCCCACCGCTTTGACATAGAGCACATGGGTGCCGGCCGCCAAAGCGAAATTGCTAAGGGTAAGCGAATGCGTGCCCGCCCTTACTGTCGCCAACTGCACCAGGTTGCTGGTGTTGGTCGAGTCATACACCACGTAATTGTGCACGGTAGATTCGCTGCCGGCGAAAGATGAGAAGTTCAACGCCCAGGAAAGCGTGCTGCCGGCAACGGATGCCTTCAGGCTCAGGCAGTTGCTGATGCCGGTTTCAACTTCGCTGCCTTCTTCATAATCGTTCCAGGTAACCACTCCGAGGAACGGCAAGGGATGGTAGGGACCCCAGTCGGAGTTGTGGGTCAACTGACGGATACTCTGCAACACAGTGTTGCCGCATTGCTGCTGAATGATGCGCGGCGAGGAACCGACCCAGGGCGCATGGCTGTCGTCAAAACCCTTCCAGGCGGCCCCAATGCTGAGCAGCGCGCCATAGTTCACAGACGTATCGTAGAAATTGTCGAGGTACACGAAACCGTAGGGGTCGTTGGAGCCATACCAGTTAGTCCAGGCAAAGGCGCCGCCGGTCTGAGTGTGGGTAAACCCGCCGCCGTTCTCAAAGATGAACAGCGGCGCCCCGCCGGAGTACCCGGCAACATGGCTATCTACGCTGCCCCAGATTGTGTCCCAGGCTGGCGTGGGAATCGTGGGATTGGTGAAGCAGGCCTGGCAAATGAAGAAGAAGACCACTGGGTGGCCCGCCGCCGAAATCTGCATGCTGCCGTTGACCTTCAGGTACGCGTTCGTCCCGAAGTAGTTGCTGTTCATGTAGTCCAGGTCGCTCTCCAGGGCATTGGTGATGCAGGTGGTCTGCTGCGCCACGCTCACGCCGCCGCCATTGATGGGGCACTTGGTCCAGATGAACGCGCCCTGGTCCTCCATGAGTGCTAAATATAGAGGGCAGGACTGCGGTCCGCTGCAGCGGGCAACCAGGTTGGATTTGATCTTCTGCGACACCTGGTCGTAGTTGTTCAGCGTCGGGCCATACCAATCCACGACCACGCCATTGAAGCCACGCTGGCGCATGTCGTTGAGCTGCCCATTGACCGTGTAGCTGTTATTGGAGTTGTAGCCCACCTGCAGATGCCCGCCACAGGAGGTGCCGACGCCGGTGCTGGTGGAACCGGCGTTCATACAGAACCAGGGCTGGAAATGGGCCAATACCTTGGTTGCGCTTCCGCCCGGAATTAAAGTATGAATGTCCACCGTGCTGACGTTGCCAGGCGGCGGGTCATACATGCCGCTGCTCGCGTCGCTCAGTCCCACCCACTTCGCCTGACAGTACGATGGCCAACCAGCGGCCACGCAAGCCGCGGTGTTGTTGGCAGTCTGCGCTGACAGACTGGTTGCGGAATAGGCAAGTGGACACAACAACAGGAAGGCGGGAACCAAACAGAAACGGCGCACAGCTACCTCGACGAAGTGTCAGCCCACCCGATCGGCTGGGTCAGCGGATGCGAAGCAGAGAACCTAGTGGCAACAACATACTACTTGGTTCTTCTACTCTGGAAGAGAGTAGAAGCATTAGCAATTACCTGAGGACCCCATGCCGGGGTTAAGGCTTTTGCCCGAGTGAGTCGTCTTTTGGAGACGCAATTCCATCCGGTTCACGATTTCCACAGACAATGACTTGCAATTTGCAAGTTAGTTTTGATAGCGTGTCGCCAACGTGGGCGCCAAGCCGGGGCCAAATCGCCGTTCCGGATGTCCGGTGAGCATCTCCCTGGAGATTTTCGGGGACCGTTGGTCGCTGCTGATAATCCGCGACCTCATGGTCCGCGGCTTTCGCACGTTCAAGGAATTTGCAGCAGCGGGTGAAGGCATTGCCACCAACATCCTGGCCGACCGCCTGCAGCGACTGAAGGCTGCGGGAATCATTACGGAGGAGGCAGAAAAAGCCGATAGGCGCCGCGTATATTACCGGCTGACGGAAAAAGGCATTGACTTGGCGCCAGTACTGCTGGACTTGCTGGTTTGGGGATCGCGGCACGAAACGGCGGATGCACCCTGCTCGATCGTGGAAGAGCTGGCGGCCAATCGCGAGCAGGTCCTCGCCGAGGTGCGGCGGCGCTGGGAGCAGCGTGACCCCACTCCGGTTCTGCCCTGGCTCTCCGGAAGTGTAGACGGCAACCGATCGCAAGCAAGAAAGAAAAAGTTGAACCACACCCGAGTGTCATGAATCTGCAATTGGCTGAGGAGCGCGAATTCATGCAATCAGGCGTTCAGATGGCGGCGGTACCGAAAGGAACTATGTGGGCGGGCCGCATCGTCAGTGCCATACCCGCAGTGATATTGCTCTTCGGCGGCATCATGAAATTGGCGGGGCTGCCCTCGGTGGTTCAGGGATTCGCGCAATACGGCTATCCCGCGAGCTCGATTCCGGTGGTAGGAATTCTGGAAGTCGGCTGCGCTGTTGTCTACCTGATTCCTCGCACCGCGGTTCTGGGCGCCATTTTAATGACTGGACTACTGGGCGGCGCCATCGCCTCCAATGTCCGTACCAATAATCCGGCTTTCATCGCGCCACTGCTTGTCGGCGTGCTGGTGTGGGGTGGCCTTTACTTCCGCGATCTGCGCCTGCGGGCGCTTATTCCGCTGCGCCACTAAGGTGGCGGGGAAGATGTTCGGTGTTCGGCTGACGGCCAGAGTGGTTTGACGGTAACAACGATTTAATCACCACCTACGAAGGAGAGAAGCATGAGTAAAGCACGAGTGCTGGTGGGCACACGCAAGGGTGCATTCATACTGACGGCGGACGGCAAGCGCGAGAAATGGGAAGTTAGCGGGCCGCATTTTGCCGGCTGGGAGATTTATCACCTGAAGGGTTCGCCCGTGGACCCCAACCGCATCTACGCCTCGCAGACCAGCGGCTGGTTCGGGCAGCTGATCCAGGTTTCCAACGACGGGGGCAAGACCTGGGGAATACCGGGCGGCAGCATCACGCCCGTGCCTGGAGCCATGCCCAAGGTGGAGAGCAACAAGTTCGTGTACGACACCACCTCGTCCAACGGCAAGCCGCTCACTACGCACCAGTTTTACGATGGTACGCAGCACCCCTGGGAGTTCAAGCGGGTGTGGCACCTGGAGCCGGCTTACACGGACCCGGATACGGTTTACGCGGGGGTGGAAGACGCGGCCCTGTTCCGCTCCACCGATGGCTCCAAAACCTGGCAGGAGCTTCCAGGGCTGCGCGGCCACAGTACCGGCCCCAAGTGGCAACCGGGCGCGGGCGGCATGTGTCTACACACGGTGATTCTGGACAAAAAGGATCCCCAGCGCATTTACATCGCGATTTCCGCCGCGGGCGCTTTCCGCACCGACGATGGCGGCAAAAACTGGAAGCCCATCAACCACGGCCTGCGCTCGAACTATATTCCAGACCCGACCGCCGAAGTGGGCCACTGCGTGCACCACGTCGCCATGAATCCTTCCCGGCCAAACACCCTCTTCATGCAGAAGCACTGGGACGTGATGCGCAGCGACGATGCCGGCGACAACTGGAAGGAAGTGAGCGGCAACCTGCCCACCGACTTCGGCTTCGTCATTGACGTCCACGCCCACGAGCCGGAAACCATCTACGTGGTGCCCATCAAAAGCGATTCCGAGCACTACCCGCCCGAAGGCAAGCTGCGCGTATACCGCAGCCGCAGCGGCGGCAACGAATGGGAGGCGCTCACCAAGGGACTGCCGCAGAGCAACTGCTATGTCAACGTGCTGCGCGACGCCATGGCGGTGGATTCGCTGGATGATTGCGGCATCTACTTCGGCACCACCGGCGGGCAGGTATACGCCTCCACCGACGCCGGTGACAGCTGGTCGGCTATCGTGCGCGACCTTCCCGCCGTGCTCTCGGTGGAGGTGCAGACGCTGCCATGATCCGCGTCGTGCTTCCGCAACACCTGCGCACCATAGCCAAGGTGGGTTACGAGGTGGAGCTGGAGGTGGCGGGCCCGGTGACCCAGCGCTCCATTCTGGACGCGCTGGAGGCCCGCTACCCCATGCTCGCCGGCACCATTCGCGACCACGTGACCCAGCAGAGGCGCCCCTTCCTGCGCTTTTTTGCCTGCGAGGAAGACTGGTCGCTGGAATCGCCCGACGCGCCCTTGCCGGAGGCAATCACCTCCGGCAAGGAACCCTTCTACATCATCGGCGCTATCGCGGGAGGATAAAGCTTCATTTTTGGCGCGGGCGCCCTCGCCCGCGAGGCGTGATGAACCGCTTTACCGGTGAAGTTGAGGCGTTTAGCGGGCGTTTGAGCCCGCTATCGAAATCCCGAACGCAGTGAAGGACCTCGTAAGCAACTCGCGCACTATCGCACCTTCATTACGGATAAGGAACATTCGTGGGAGTCAGACCCTCGATTTTCGGAACAGCCCTGCTGCTTTGCGCCGTGGCTTTGGGCCAACAGGCTTCTCCCGTCCTGCAGGGCGCCTTCAGTGCTTCCGCGGGACCGGCGACGTACCGCGGCAAGTGGTCGGCTAGCTTCTCTTCGCGCGCCCCAAACACCGCCGCCGGCTCGTGGATTCTGCTGAACGACAACAACGACATCGTGCTGCAAGGTACGTGGTCGGCGCGGAAGGTCGGTACGGGATGGAAGGGGACGTGGCGGGCGCGTGTGCTTCGTGGGCGAGCCTACTCGGGAAGCTGGACCGCATCCGAACCAGGCCCCAGCAGCAAGACCTTCACCGACATGCTGCAAACCGCAATCAAGAGTGGAGCCGCCGGAACCTGGGCCACCGGCGGCTACGGCGGAACGTGGAAATTGGCACCAACACCCTAACGTGTCGCGGCGGGGCTACGCCCCGCCCAGCACGGGGCGTAGCCCCGTGCCCACACAATCTAGATCGCGGCTAGCGCCTGCTCCAAGTCGGCAATGATGTCGTCCACATCTTCAATTCCAACCGATATTCGCACCATGCCGTCCGTGATGCCGATGGCCTTTCTTCCCTTCTCGCCCAACGCGGCATGCGTCATGGTGGCGGGATGGGAGATGAGCGTTTCCACTCCGCCCAGCGACTCGCCCAGCGAGCACACCCGCACTTTGCGCAGCATCTTCTTGGCGTTGCCCAGCGAGCCGGTTTCGAAGGTGATCATGGCGCCGAAGCCGAACATCTGCCGCTTGGCCAGTTCGTGTTGTGGATGGTCGGGCAGGCCGGGGTAGAACACCGCCTTCACCTTCTTGTGCCCGGCGAGATATTCGGCAACGGCGCGCCCATTGCGGTCGTGCTGCTCCATGCGCACCGCCAGGGTCTTCACGCCGCGCAGCACCAGCCACGATTCGAAGGGCGAAAGAACCGCCCCCGCCGATTTCTGAATAAACGCCAGCTGCTCCGCCTGCTCCTTGCGCGTGCACACCACCACGCCGCCCAGGCCGTCGCTGTGGCCGTTCAAAAACTTCGTGGTCGAGTGCACCACCATGTCGGCACCAAGCGCGATGGTCTGCTGGAAGTAGGGAGACATGAAGGTGTTGTCCACTACCAGCTGCGGCCCGCGCTTGCGGCAGATGCGGCTGATGGCCGCGATGTC
>DASSQB010000089.1:0-8868 GCA_035702725.1 Terriglobales bacterium
CGATACGAGCGTGCCAGCTCCAGGTAAATGCCTAAATCGCGCTGCAGGTCGGCCTGGGTGCCGTCGAAATAGAAATTGCGAATGGGGATGCCGCCGTAATCCTTGCTCAGCTTGGGATAGATGGCCTCGCTGACAATGCCGTTCATGCAGGTGAAGGGGCTTATATCCACAATTCCGTCGGCGCCGTGCAGCGCCAGGTAAGCCGCCTTGCCGATGCTCACCACCATCTCGCCCTCCGCTCCCGTCGCGGGCAGGTAGGGCCGAGCCAACTCCAGGACCTCGGTGATGTGCGGCTCCTCGTAGCCGGAGAAATCCTCGGCAAACGGCGCCAGCAGCGCGCGCTCGTCGCTGTGCTGAATGTGGCTGCGCAGCGTGCTCTTCAGCATGTCCAGCGAGAGGGTTTGTCCCACCAGCCGCAACTTGCGGGCAACCTCGGAATTGCAGTAGCCGATCCACTCCGCGATGTCGGTGAGCCAGCCTTCGCCGCCCTGCAGCTCCAGGTTGCGCACCAGGTCGGCGTTGCTGAAGTTGTTCAGGCGGCAGAAAATTTCGCCTACTACGCCGATCAGTGGCCGCTGCCGATGGTAGCTCGCGGGCACGGCGTGGAAGCGCTCGCGCGACCGCTGCAAGCACGCGACCAGCGACATCATCTGGCAGGCGGTATCCGTGCAACTGCTTTCAATGGCTCGGCAAAGATCGCCAACCGACTCGGCAAATGCCTGGTCGGTACTGCCGGCCACCGTTTCATACGGTCGGGTCTGCAGCAGCGCTTTGCGCAGGATATCGGCGGCCACCAGTCCCCGCCAGGCTGTGCGCTCAAACGTGCTGCCCAGGCTGGCGATATCACTATAGGCCTGCTGCGTGCTGGGCGCGTACACCTTCACGCCGCCATACCCGGCGTGCTCGAATGTCTTGCGCAAAAACGGAACATACTGGCCGAAACGACAGGGCCCATCGGCGGCCGCCATAAAGAAGACCGTGCGCTCCGGGTCGGTCCCCGGCTGTTCCAGAATGCGCATGAAGTCGCCAACCGTGATCTTGGCGGGATAACACTCGTCGCCGCTGGTGAATTTTCCTCCCAGTTCCAGCGTGCGCTGGTTGGAAGGCGGTGTGGGGTGCGCCGTCACGCCGAACCAGCGAAAAATGGCAGCGAACGCTTCCACCGCGCCCTGCGCCATGGCCGGGATGTACACCGTCTTGCCCAGCAGCGGATGGCCGGCGGGCAGCGTGGGCTTCACACAGCGGTGGGAGCGGAGTTGCATCGCAGGAATCCTTTACTGTCGAGATAAGCTTCGCAACGCGTCAGGAAGCCGGCATCGTTGGAATGTCCGTCGAACTGCAGCAGCAGGCTGGGCTTGCCCGAGGCGTCGAGCAGAAACGACTTGATGTAGGAATCCGGGCCGCACTTGAAGTTGGAGATGTACACCAGGTGCAGGTTGGGATAGCGCCGCGTGATGCGCGCCGCGGCCAGAATCAGGCGCCCGGAGTTCCAGTACATATTGTCGTTAATCTCGGAGATGTCCTCCTCTTCCAACGGCAAAAAATCCAGAGGAAGTACGTTGGCCCCATACAACGTGCGCAACTTGCGCGGGATGTCGCAATTGATGCTGCGGTCATAAAGGTTATAGGGACGCCCCAGCAGCACCAGGCCGGGCTCGCCGGTTTCCTCTAAGCGTGCCCGAGCGCGATCTCCGGCCTTGAGCAAGCTCTCGCGGAAACTCTGCTGGGCAGCGTAAGCGGCTCTTACGGCGCGCTTGTTCACGCCGCTCGAGATTCCGAAATGGCGGGCGAAGTCCTCCAGCGCCTTGCGCACATGTTCTTGTCCCAGGCGGAAGTGCACAGTGGGCGCCAGCAGTTTGCCCGCGCCCTCTTCCAGTTTGGGAGCGGCCCGCAACACAAACGGCAATGTCTGGTTCCAGGGACAGAGATGGGACTGTATGCTCCGGTCCGGCGTCTCATAGTCGAGGGTGTTGGGCACCAGAACGTAATCCACGCCGCCCTGCAGCAAATCCTGCACGTGGCCGTGGGCCACAATTACCGGGAAGCAGGGCTGGGCAATCGCCAGTTCGTCGCCGGCTGTTGCGATCCTTCCATCGGTCGCGCGCGAGGTCACCGCTTCAAATCCCAACCCCTGCAGATAGGCCGCCCAGAACGGACCACGGTCGTAGAAGAACATGGCGCGGGGAATGCCCACGCGTTGCCGCGCATGGCCGTTGGCCTTCACCGGCGTGGCGGCGACCGCCTGCTCCAGCAAGCGCTCGCGGAGTTCGACCAGGTCCTCGATCACCGGCTTGCGGTCTCCGCGGGGACGCTTGCGGAACTTGTCGGAGCACTTGTCGCCCCAGTAGCTGCGCTGGCCCTCGATTACGAATTCCTTCATGTCGCAGTAATTCGAGCACGCCTTGCAGACGAAATCGCGCGTGGAAAAATTCACCTGCCTCAGGTCGTAGCCGCGGAACCGGCTGCGCTCCTGGCGCGGCTGCATGCGCTCGCGCGCGATCAGGGCCATGCCGATGGCGCCGATCACGCCATTGTGCGGCGGCACGATGATGGTTTTGCCCAGGATTTGCGAGAAGGCGGCGGCCACGGCGTCGTTGTACGCCGTGCCGCCCTGAAAGAAGATGACGTCGCCGATCTTGCGTCCCCGCACCACCCGGTTCAGATAATTGAGCGCCACGGAGTAGGCCAGGCCGGCGCAGAGATCGGCCACCTGGGCGCCCTTGCGCAGCAGGCCATTGACGTCGCGCTCCATGAACACGGTGCAGCGCTCGCCCAGTCGCGCCGGCCGTTGCGACGAAAGCGCCAGCCTGGCGAACTCACCCTTGATGGAAATTCCCAGGCGCTCGGCCTGCTCTTCCAGAAAGGAGCCGGTGCCCGCCGCGCAGGCTTCGTTCATAGTGAAGTCCACTACCACGGCGCGCTCGATGCGGATGAACTTGGAATCCTGGCCGCCGATTTCAAAAATCGTGTCCACGGGCGGCATGCCCATTTCCCGGCATACGTGCATGGCGCCGGTTTTGTGGGCGGTGATCTCGTCGGTCACGATGTCGGCGCCCACCAACTCGCCAATCAGTTCGCGTCCCGAGCCGGTGGTGCCCACGCCCCGAATATCGAGACGCGTGCCCAGTTCCTCCTGAATTTCCGCCAACCCGCGGCTGACGACCTCTATAGGACGGCCTTCGGTCGCGAGATAGATTTCCTTCAGCAGATTGTCTTGCCCGTCCAGCACGACCAGGTTGGTGCTGACCGAGCCGATGTCAATTCCCAGGTAGGCTTCGACGGCATGAGCATTCGTGAACGGAGGCCGGGAGGCAGCCCGGTCGCGCAGCAATTCCACGTTGGACAGCGACAGTGGCTCGCTGGAAGGGAACTCCTGTCGGACGGCAGCGACTTCGCGCAAGCGCTCGATTCCCTTAAAGCGCTGCCCCGCTGGTCGTTCCGCCTCGAACAGGGCTGCGCCCAGCGCGCCCAGCCAGGAGTAGAGTTCGGGCACAATGAATTCGTGCTCCTGCAGTTTGAACGTCTCGCGCAGAGCGTTGCGCACCCCCTGGTTCAGCGCCACCCCACCGATGAAGAGCACCGGCGGCACTACTTCGTGCCCCTTCACGATGCTGGACTTGAAGTTGCGCGCCACGGCGTCGCACAGTCCGCGCAGGATCTGGTCGGTGCTGTAGCCCTTCTGCTGGGCGTGAATCATGTCCGTCTTAGCGAAAACCGAACAGCGTCCCGCCACCCGCGCCGCGCAACTGGCCTCGCAGGCCGCCGGACCCACGTCTTCTACCGCGTAGCGCAGCCGCGAGGCTTGCTGCTCGATGAAGCCGCCCGTGCCGGCGGCACAATCGCCGCTGGCCGAGTAATCGGAGATTCCCAGGTAGCTGGAGTGGTCGTCGGGGTCGAGCCGGATGTATTTGCAAGTTTCCCCGCCCATCTCGAACACGGTGCGTACCTCGGGATAGAGCGCCCTCACGCCCTTGGCCACGGCGCGAAACTCGTTTTCGAACTCGGCGCTCATTGCTTGCGCAATCAGCCGCCCGCCTAGGCCGGTCACGCGAACGCCGCCGATGCTGTCTGCCGGCACGCATCCCAGAAATTTTTGCAGCAGTTCCAGCGCGCCCTGCAGCGGATTGCCGAGGACTGGCCGCGCGCAAGAGAACGCGAGGCAAGCGCCGGCGATCGGGCTGCCGGTCGCCACAAAGAAGGACTCAGCATTCGCGAGACGCGAAAGAGCCTCTGTAGCGCTTGCGGTTCCCACCGCGGCCAGCTTAAGGCTCACCGCTCCGACGTCCAGACCGACGTTGATCATGCGTGCCAGCCGGGCACACTGACGCCCGGCTTTGGCAGGCAGTATCGGCTTCCAAGCTAACAACTGGCTGTGATGGTTATCACTGAGGCTTGTGGCAAGGCTCAGGCTAGCTCGCCGGCACAAGTGTCCGGCTCGTTGCCCTTGGGAGCGCTGCGCTGGCGCACCTGCAGTACCACCACGATAAACAGGAGTCCGCCAATCAGCTGGGCAACGATGGCCGCGTGCAGCGCGGAAATAAGATTGGAATGGTCGGCCAGGTCGCCAATCACCACCGGCGCCAGGGCCATGGAGAACAGGTTCACGAAAAGGTAGTACAAGCCGAGGGCGGTGGCGTGGCCCTCCTCGGGGATCAAGTCATGGATGGTGGCGGTCACAGGACCGTGATACCAGCTCAGGAAAAACGCTCCCAGCCCGAACAGAACAACGAAATGCGCCCGCTGAGTGGTGTGCAAAGCGCCGTAGATCAGCGGCGCGGCGATCAGGAATCCCACCGGAATCGTGCAGGCGCGGCCCCAGGATGCGCGGCGCGCCAGCCAGTCGGAGAGCGTGGCTCCCACCACCACCCCGAAGCCGCCGCACACGATTACGGTTACCCCCAGCACGATCCCCGCCTGGCCGGCGCTGAAGCCTTTGTATTCCTCTACCAGTTCCGGCCCCCACACCACGTAGGCATAACCGGCGAAGCTGCTGAACCATCCTGCCAGCAGCATGGTCACATAAGCGGGAACGCGCGCCAGGTCGCGCAGAGGGAAGCGTTGCTCACTATGTTGATGCATCCCTTCCGGCAAACGCAGCGCCGCGAACCCCAGCAGCACTCCCGGCACACCCACCACGAAGAAGGCAACTCGCCAGCCGAAATATTGCGCCATAATTCCGCCTAGGGCTATTCCGATGGCGCCGCCCACAAACATGCCGATATCGAAAACCCCCTGCACCCGGGCGCGCATCTCGCGCGGAAAATTGGCGGTCACCATGGCAGCTCCGGCGGGCGCGTAGGCGGCCTCGCCTACTCCTACCAGCGACCGGGCCAGCAGTAACGACCGGAAGGAAGTGGCCAATCCGCTCAGGAACGTGGCTGCGCTCCAGAAAAGCACGCCGGCGCTTACCACCCTGCGCCGCGAAGTGCGGTCCGCCAGCATGCCCAGTGGCAGACTGCCGACCGAAAGCACGATGGTGAACGCTGTCGCCAGCGAGCCAAACTGCAGGTGGGTAAGCCCAAAATCATGCCGCAGGAAGGGAAATAGAGGGAAGATGGCCTGGCGATCAACGTAATTAACCAGGTTAATGAGGGCCAGCACTCCCAGCACGCGCCACTGCCGGCCCACAAATCGGCCAGGATCCCCCGATCCCGGGTTTTCCGGCTCGGAAATAGGGTCGCCGGCGGCGGGCAGAACTTCCGACATCTGCACAGCCTATGCTGCCATCCACGTTATCGCAACCGGCGTGCGCACAGGCCCTGGGAAGCGCCTGTTGCTGACGCTCTATGCTTATCACAGAGGAGTGTGATAACAGCTTGTAAGTCACTGGAAATAGGGGTGGTTATTATCCACTCAATACCCCATCAGCCCCTTGAACCACTAATTTCCGCCGTTCGCTACAAAGCGATTCGGTTGGCAGCTAAACCGGGCAACAATATGTAGCGTTTTTAATCACGGGAAACGTGTATCTCGCAAGTCCTTAACTTTCAATGATCCACAAAGCCTGCCAGGGAAGGTGAGGTTATGAGCACTTCGACGCATCCGGTATCAGGTAATGAGCTCGTGCAGATCACCACGGTAGAAGACATGATTCGCCACCGCGTGGCCGAAGAACGCGCCCGCTTGGAGCGGGAGGCCGGCATCGTCCAGAAGCAGGCGCATCACTTCCACAAGCCCGTTGAGCGCCCCTTCACGGCTGACCAACGCCATCGCACGACCCTGCTTTTCGGCGGCCTCACCTGGAAGCACGAAAAGCTGGTCCACGGCGCGCTTGAGGGCCTGGGCTATCGCTGCGAGGTCGTGCCTACTCCCGACGTCAAAGCCTTCCAGTTGGGCAAGGAATACGGCAACAACGGCCAGTGCAATCCCACTTACTTCACCGTCGGCAACCTCGTGCAGTATCTGCAGAAGCTGGAGGAAGCGGGGCAGAAGCGCCAGGACCTGATTCACAACTACGTCTTCCTCACCGCCGGCGCCTGCGGCCCCTGCCGCTTCGGCATGTATGAATCCGAGTACCGCCTGGCCCTGCGCAACGCCGGCTACGACGGATTTCGCGTGCTCCTGTTCCAGCAGTCCGGCGGCCTCAACCAGGCCGAGGCGGAAGCTGGCCTGGACATGAACCTGGACTTTTTCCTCAGCATCCTGAACGGCCTGAACATGGGCGACGTCATCAACGAACTGGCCCACCAGGTGCGCGCCTTCGAAACCAACCCAGGCGACACCGATGCCGTGCTCGACGAAGTGATTGACTACATGCATGAGGTGCTCAAGAAGAAGTCGCCCTGGAGCGTAGAAGCCAAGCTGGGCAAATTCGCCAACAAGCTGCCGGCCAAGGCGGCGGTGGAGTACCTGGGCAAGTTCCTGGAGCAGCTCTACAGCGACGACTATGTCGAGGCGCTGCACCACTGCCGCGACCGCTTCGACTCCATCCCTGTGGACCGGCTCAAGGTAAAGCCGATCGTGAAGATTACGGGAGAATTCTGGGCGCAGACCACCGAAGGCGACGGCAACTTCAACATGTTCCGCTTCCTGCATAAGGAAGGGGCTCAAATCATCGTGGAGCCCATCGCCACCTGGATCAACTACCTGATCCACCAGGTCATCCAGAAGGGCCGCGACCGCCGCGGCCTGGAAGAGGGCGCGGTCATGCCCGCGGCCTGGCGCATTGACAAGCACGCCAAGATCGAGTGGGCCTACCGCAACAAGCAGCTCAAGCTGAAGGCGGCGGAGAAGATTTTCGCCCGCGAGTACCACAAGATCATCGAGGCCCTGGGCGGAACCGCGCACAAGCTGGTCAACCAGTATGAGCTGCAGCGCGTCGGCCATCCCTACTACAACACCCGTGCCGAGGGCGGCGAAGGCCACCTCGAGGTCGCCAAGAACATTTACTACACCAACCATGAACTGGCCCACATGGTGCTTTCGCTGAAGCCCTTCGGTTGCATGCCTTCCACGCAGTCTGACGGCGCGCAATCGGCCGTGGTGGCGCATTACAAGGACATGATCTACCTGCCCATCGAAACCTCCGGCGAAGGCGAAATCAACGCCCACAGCCGGGTGCAGATGGCGCTGGGCGAAGCCAAGGCCAATGCCAAGCTGGAGTTCAAGGCCGTGCTGGCCAAAATCGGCAAGACTAAGGATGAGTTGAAGGCCTACGTAGCCGAGCATCCGGAGATGTCCAAGGCTATCTACCAGGTGCCCAAGTACAAAGGCGTGATCGGGACCGCGGCCAACTTCGCCGTCCACGTGGCGGAGAAGATGGGCGTGCAGGTGCCGTACCACATGGAAGCGCACTAGGATGTAGCGCCGCCATCTTGGCGGCTGTCGTGAGGGCATTCTGCCCTCACCCTTCGGCGGGCGGGATGCCCGCCGGACAGCCGGCGGGACGCCGGCGCTACAAGGGCCAACGACCGAACAGCCAACGACTAAAGACGGGGTGTAAATGCCGGGACTAACCGAAAAAGCGAATCCGCAGAAAAAGTACGAGCTGCTTTGGATGGGCGTGGACGTGGGCTCGACCACGGTCAAGGTTGTCGTCATTGACGGCGAAACCGACGCCATCCTCTGGCAGGACTACCAGCGCCACGAGACCAAGCAGCCGGAGAAAGCGCTGGAGATGCTGCAGGCCATCCAGGCCGACCTGCCCGCCACCCCGAACGAAAATTTCCGCGTCTTCATCACCGGTTCCGGCGGCAGCACCGTCTCCAAGCACATTGGCGCCAAGTTCGTGCAGGAGGTCAACGCGGTTTCGCTGGCGGTGGAAAAGCTCTATCCCGAGTGCGGCTCGGTCATTGAGTTGGGCGGCCAGGACGCCAAAATCATCATCTTCAAGGAAGACCCCGAGACCGGCAAAAAGAAAAAGCTGCCCTCCATGAACGACAAGTGCGCGGGCGGCACCGGCGCGGTGATTGACAAAATCAATGCCAAGCTGCGCATCCCCTCCGACCAGCTCTGCCAGATGGGCTACGCGGGCCTGAAGCTGCACCCGGTGGCCGGCAAGTGCGGCGTCTTCGCGGAAACCGACATCAACAGCCTGCAGAAACAGGGTGTGCCGCCGCCCGAGCTGATGGCTTCGCTGTTCGAGTCCATCGTGCAGCAGAACCTCTCCGTCCTGACGCGCGGCAACACCTTGCGTCCCGTGGTGCTGCTGCTGGGCGGACCCAACTGCTACATCAAGGGCATGCGCGACTGCTGGAAGCACAACATCCCCAAAATCTGGGAAGAACGCAACTACCCGCTGCCCGAAGGCGTGAATCCCGAAGACCTGGTGCGCACGCCGGATAATGCCCAGTACTTCGCCTGCATCGGCGCGGTGGAATTTGGCAAGCAGGAAGATCCGGGGGTGGGCGTGTACCTCGGATATGAAAA
>DASSQB010000090.1:0-13221 GCA_035702725.1 Terriglobales bacterium
TTCCGCAGCGGCCATCTCTTTGTGAAGCGGGCTGCGGTCGAAGCTGCAAAGACTTATCCCGATTTTGGCTGCAATTTCGAGACTTACACCGAGCCCGGCTTTCTCGAACTGGAAACCCTGGGACCATTGCGCATCTTGAAGCCGGGCGAAACGGCTGAGCACGTCGAGCACTGGTGGTTGTACAGGGATGTGCCCGCGGGCGAGGACGAAGCCTGGATTGACCAGGTGGTCGTGCCGCTCGTGAATCAAAGCCGCCTGCAACCCTAGTAACCGAACGGCTACAAACCGGGTATCCAGTGCTGGGCGTTGGTTCGGAAAATCTTGCGCAAGACCGGCTCCGGAAGGCTGAGGCCACGAATCTTCTTGCCGCTGTAGTCGAGCATCTGGTCGGTAGCCAGAAATTTCCAGTCGCGGGCGTAGGTTGACTCCCAATCCTTGAGATCATTCGCCACGTTCGCATCCGGGAGGAGATCCAGGTCGGTGCCATAAAGCACACGGTCCTGGTACTTGATGAGGAACGCGCGCACCTTGTCTCGTGGGGTCAGCATCAGGTACTCCATTCGCGCCGCCATATCAATGGCGAAGTTGGGATAACGATCGAAGTGCCGGGCTATGTTGTCCAGGTCCTTCTCCATGCTTCCCAAGTGAACTCCGACCATGCGCAAGTGAGGATTCATTTCCAGTACGTGGTCGCGGGCTCGCAGAATCTGCTCCTTGGAAGGAAAGCCCGGCTTGTTGTAGAGGAACCACTGCGGGTTTTCCTGGTAATAAGACCAGGAAGGGTCGGAAGGATCGGGCGGTCCCCAGGCCACATCCGGCTCTGCCTGGTGTGCCATCAAGGTCTTGCCGTGGCGGGCGATGTCCTTGTAGATGGGCTCGAACTGCGGGTCATCCGCAAAAACGAACTTGCCGTTATGCTTTAACTCCATCCCGATGTTCTTCCAGATTTTTACGGCGATAGCACCCTGGGCGAAGTTCTTGTCCAGTTGTCGGATGGAGTCGGCGGTGAAGGTCGGGCTGCCAAACTTGTAGGGGTCGAAGGTAGTGCACCAGGCGATGTGACCCTGGCCGGACCGGGCGAGTTCACGGGCGACGTCAACCTGGGCCGACAGTTGCCTGCGGTAAGGCAGCGTGTCGTCCATCACCAGAATATTCATCACCTTCAAATGCAGGCGGTCGAGCATGGCTTGAAAGGCAGGGTCCGTTTTGAAAACGTGGACATGAACATCAATGGGCTGAATAGCGGCAAAGCCTTGCAGCGCCTGCTCCGTGGTCATTTCCTTTTCGGAACCCTGGGACGACGACTGCCGTGCCGACCAGGCCACAGTAACGCAACACAAAATCACAACACTCAACAAAATCGCTCGTTTTGTAATTCGCATTGTCACTCCCGCGTCAATAAGTGAATGTTGAGTCAGCTCAAAGAAGAATCGGCTTAATTCCGGTTATTTGGCAAAAGTCTGCCAGCGCGCCATAGAGTTCAGGGCCGTAGCCCAGGCATGCGTACTCATTAGTCCAATGCTGCAGCAGTTGCTCCACGTCGCAGTGAACGGTGACGAACCCGTGCGGCCAGAAAGGAATGCCGCATTCGTGCAGGCGCTCCTTCACCCGGTTGCGCGGCGGCTCAAAAACGCTGGCCCGAGTGACCACCATCTGAAACTCGCCATTAACCCTGCCCAGCCGGGCGATAACGCCCTCACCGATTTTGCAGATCAGCTTCACGGAGAGGCCGCCGGCTTCGCCCTCGGTGGGAATGCCGTGTTCTGCGAATCCTGCCGGGCCAAGCTGGCTGGCCAGCGAGGGCGGGCAGGCGCCGTCGCCGATGATCTTGATTTCTTTCCTGGCCTTGTCCAGGTGCTGCAGGTCGCCGTAGTACACGCGCTCCTTGCTGAGTTTGGTGAGAAGGAACACGGTGAGCGCAGTGTTGAAATCGCCCAGCGTGGAGGTGCCGTGGCCGTCCTCCAGCATCATGCTCTGGGCGAAGCAGGTGGCGGAGTAGTCGTCGCCCAGCCCGGGGAAGGACTGGATGGTGTAGAAGTCAAACTTTTCTTTTTCTACCAGCTGCTTCAGTGCCAGATAGAGGCGGATGGAGCGCTCATTGACCACGCTCTTGTCGGGAGCCTTGCCAAACAACTTTCTCAGCCGCGGCTCTAAGGCGGCGATCCGCCTGGGTGGAACCCTTTCAGCAGTTCGAATCAGCTCAGTGGTGTCGCGGGAATCGATATCTACGCCAAACATGCGCATCCACTGCGAAGGATCGGCGACGCCGCACGTCTGGCCCATGCCGCGGCCTCCGAAAGTGCCAATGGTGGCTCCATTCAGCAGATTCTTCATGTGCGCTGCGCGAGCAAAACTGACGATTCTATTTACGGTGTCCGGCTCAGCCACATCGCCATAAACGAATTTGTGCTCTACGCCAATCTCCAGCAGCGCGCCGTGCATGACCAGCCCACCCACGGGGCGCCAGCCTTGGGAGCCGGGATGCGTCCACACCAGCAATCCCTTGCCGGTGGCGGCGTAGTCGCGCAGCGCAGCAGCCAGGTGCGCGGCCCACACCCAGGTGCCGGAGAAAAGCACCACCCCATCTACCTCGTCGTTCAGCTTCATCTTGCGCATAGCGGCCCACGCCTCTTCCTTGCTGGCCACCACCACATCGTGCTCAACCAGGTTCAGTCCGCTCTTCTTAAGTGCAGCCTTGGCATCCTTCACGATGTGGGAGTCAATGAACGGCGCACCCATGGGGTCTTTCAGGCCATCTTTGTGCACGCCGTAAACGATGAAGCCGACCACGGGTTGGATCATTGCGGTTCGCCTCCTTTGGCGAAGTGAGCAGGAACATCGCGCACCGGCGCCAGCGCCGGATATAGGGACCGGTATTGCCGCATCTGGGCTACGTAATCGGCGGCCAATGCCGAGTCAGGCTCAACCACGCTCTCCTCGCGGACCAGCGCGCCAATCGCTTCTGCAAAGCTCGTATAAATTCCCGTGGCAACACCGGCGAGAATGGCCGCGCCCAGGCATACCGCTTCCTGGCAGCGCATCACATGGAAACACCGGCCGCTCAGCGCGGCGCGCAGCTTGAGACCCAGTGCCGAGCGGGTGCCGCCTCCGCTGCCATAAACGTCTGTAAAATCACCCACGGCCCGGGCAAGGATCTCGGTCATCAACGACAGTTCACAAGCAATACCCTCTAATACAGCCTTGTAAAGGTGCTCCCGGGTAGTCGCTGGCGTGAGTCCGAAAATTGTGCCCCGTGCCCGCGGGTTGAAATCGGGATTGCAGGTGCCAATCAAATGGGGAAGCACGCAAATGCCTGTCGGTCCAGCCGGGGCATGCTCTTCTAGCCGGATATAATCTTCCATTTCTGAAACATCTTCTCCCGAAGCTTGGTTGCCATAAAGCAGATCGTGCACCCAGTTCACCATGATTCCGGAAGGAAAGTAGGCCAGAGTGACAAACTGCCCGGGAACTACGTGAGGATAAGAATTCAGCGAAGCTGAGTACGCAGCTTCCGATAGGGTTGGCTCACGTGACGACGCCAGCAGGCACTCGTAGGTGCCCATGGAGTCGGCCACACGCCCCCCTTTTACCACACCAACGCCCAGCGCTCCGCAGGGCTGGTCGTGGCCGCCAACCACCACAGGTGCGCCAGCGGGCACTCCGATTTGAGCTGCCGCCTCTGCGCTCAGCTTTCCTGCAATCGTGCCCGCAGGTACAGGGATCGGCAACCGCTCCCTGGCCAGGCCGACACCGGAGAGAATCTCATCGGACCAGCAGACCCGGCGCACATCGAAGACCAGCCAGCGGGAGACCAGGGAGTAGTCAATGTAAGGCGGCAGCCCCAGGCGGGTTAGCAGGAAATCGGTCACGCCCAGAAAGCGCTCGGCCTCGGCAAACACCCTTGAGCAGTGCTGCTTGAGCCAGAGAATCTTCAGGACCGGGTACATCGGATGCGGGATGTGCCCCGTGATTTCAAAAATGCGCCGCCGGCCGAACTGCGCTTCGTACCACTCTGTTTCGGCAGTGGCGCGGGTGTCCATGTTCAAAATAGCAGGAGCAAGGGGCTGATTATGCCGGTCTACACACACAAAGGTTTCGGCATGTGAGGCGATGCACACCGCCTGCACAGGATCGCGCCCCGCGCCGCGCGCAGCGCTCTGCGCCGTAGAGCACAACGCTTCCCAGAGAACAAGCGGGGCCACTTCCGCGAAACCGGGCTGGGGAAACTGTGGAGTATACTGGCGGGCGCTTTGAGACAGGATTTCTCCCGTGGCTGAAAATAGAACAGCTTTGCAGCGGCTTGACCCGACATCAACCGCCAGAATGCTCATGGCGTGATCAATTCAGCGAACCCGAGACGGCGGGACGTTGTCCCTGCGCCCCACCCAGCGCCGAACGTGCGTTCGCCAGAAAGCCCTCTACGTCCGTCGCTTGAAACACGTTGCGCCCGAAGACAACGCCGGCCGCGCCCGCTTGCGCGATCTCGCGCACAGTTTGCACGGCTTCCTCATCCGAGCCAGCCCGGCTCCCTCCCAGAACCAGAACAGGAACAGGGCAATCCTTGACCACGGCCGCCATGGCTGCCACATTGCCGGCATAATCGGTCTTGATGACGTCCGCGCCCAGTTCCGCCGCCAGCCGCGTATGCTGCTTGATCCACTTCGGGTCGCGATAGTCCTGCACCTTGGGGCCTCGGGCCAGCGATTCCACCAGTAACGGCACGCCCAATAATTCGCACTCCCGCGCCACCTGCGCGGTGCGGGCAATTTCCTCCGCTTCGAATTCGGAATCGCCTGTGCCCACCACCAGGTAGGTGATCACGGCATCAGCGCCCAGTCGCAGCGCCTCCTCCGGACGCGCCAGCAGACGGCTGCGAGCCTGTTTTGCGGTGATGGATTCCGGCGCGCCCCAGATAGTAGACCAGTCAATGCGTGCGATGATGCCCGGCATGGCGGGGGCGAGCAATGCGTCGCCACAATGTCTCAATATTCCCAGGCTGAGCAGGATCCCATCACAACCCGCCTTCACGAAGCGGCGAATCTGGCCGGGCGCATCTTCGGTGCCAGGAATTGGGCCCAGCACGAGAGGGTGATCAAACGCCACTACCAAAACGCCGTGCCGGCGGCCGTGAAAGATTCGGTTCAGGCGGAGGTTTTTTGCGCTCACAGACACACGCTATTAAAACGATATAATATGCCGAGCGCAGCCAATCTATCGTCTGCAGCATAGCTTGTCAATTTGCTGGCTCACGGCGCCTGAGGATGGAGAGGCTGTGCTACACTGCGGCGCGGCGGCACAGGCCGGACATCATGGGAGTGCGCAAGACATCCGCGGTGACCATACGGGATGTGGCGGGAAAAAGCGGCGTCTCCGTCACCACCGTCTCCATGGTGCTCAATGATGCGCCGCTGGCGCGCCACATACCGCTCACCACCCGCAACCGCGTCAAGCGCGCGGCCAAAGATCTAGGTTACCGGCCGAATCTTTTTGCCCGCTCCCTGCGCAGCAACCGTAGCCAGACTCTGGGTGTGGTGGTGTTCGACATTACCGATCCGTATTGCACGCAGATTTTGCGCGGCATTGAAGACTCGCTCTACCACTCCGGCTATCTGCCGATCCTGACCGACATTCAGAACAAGCGGGCGCGCTTTCAACGCTGCGTGGAACTGCTCCAGGAACGGCGGGTGGAAGGCGTCATTGCCATCGCCAATCCGCTGTACTTGGAGACTCACTTGCTGCAGGAATTTGCTTACAGCGAGGTGCCGACGGTGGTGATCGGCCGGCAGTTATCGGAAAGCACGCTCAGTTCTGTGGTAGTAGACAACGCCGCCGGCACTTTTGCGGCCCTGGAGTACCTGTATGGTCTAGGTCATCGCAAAATAGCATTTATCCGCGGTCCCAAAACCCTGGTGGACAGCGCTCCGCGATGGAAGGGCCTGTGCGAGTTTGCCTGGCAAGCTGAGCTGAAGATAGATCCCAAATTGGTGGTAGAAATTCAGGGCAGCAATTCCACCTATCCCGTGGGCGTGCAATTGACGCAGGAACTGCTGAACCGGGGGCGCGAATTTACGGCGCTGGTGACTTTTGATGACCTCACCGCATTTGCCGCCATTGGCTGCCTGACCAAAGCTGGGCGCAGAGTTCCGGAAGACATTTCCGTGGTGGGTTTTGACGATATACCGGGGGCCGGTTTCTACAACCCGCCGTTGACCACCGTGCACCAGCATTTGGAAATGCAGGGCTCTATTGGGGCCGAGATCATCCGCGACCTGATCCACGCGCGGCACAGCAATGAGGCGATAAAGCCTTTGCACCGCCGGGTTGTGCCGCGGCTGGTAGTACGGCAATCCACGGCTGCACCCCCAGGCGCGCGGGGAAATCCTGCTTGACAGCCTATGGGCGAAAAGCCCAAAGTAAATGCTTTTAATAAATCTCCAGGCAGGCCGAACATGGACTCCCAACAGCTCTACAAGTGGTGCAGTGTCCCAGCCCGCGAACTGGCCCAGCACCCGGGACTGAAGGTGCGCTTCCGCGTGGTGCGTGATTCCCCGGAAATGGGCGGACTGATGGCGCGAGAACTGGTGGAAGTCATCGAGGAGAACAACCAGCGCGGCCGCGCTACCCGCGCCATCATCCCCTGCGGTCCCACCTGCTGGTACAAACCTTACACCGATCTGGTCAATTCCCGCAGCATCTCGCTGGCGAACCTGTTCGTGTTTCACATGGACGAATGCCTCGACTGGCAGGGACGGCTCCTGCCCCGCAACCATCCCTACAACTTCCGCACTTACATGGAGAAGCACTTTTATGGCGGCATCCGGGCGGAGCTTGCCGTTCCTGAATCACAACGCTTCTGGCTGACCCCCGCGGCCGCGCAGAAAGTGGCGGACGCCATCGCCCAGGCCCCAATTGACATCACGGTGGGCGGCTGGGGTCAGGACGGCCACGTAGCTTACAACCAGGCGCGCCGCAATCCCTTCAGCCACGTGAGTATTGAGGATGTCGCCAATTCCACTATTCGCATCCAGGAAAATAATCCTGATACCATCCTGGCGCTGGCACAGCGGACCTTTGGGACGGCGTACCAGTTCGTGCCGCCCATGTCTATCACCCTGGGGGTGCGCGAATGTCTATCAGCCAAGAAGGTGCGCGTCTACAGCGACACCGGCGCCTGGAAACAGACCGCTCTGCGCGTAGCACTGTTCAGCGAGCCTACGCCTGAGTACCCCATGACGCTGCTGCAGCGCCATCCTGACGCCATCATCACCGCCACGGAAGAAACCGCTCGCCATCCCATCAGCGAGAATCCCGACTGGGAGCTGTTTTGACGACGAGGTGGAACCTGCGCGGGGATCCTTCCAGCTATCGCCGCCTGATCGGCATTGGCGGAATCGGCAGCGGCATTTTTTTTGCGCTGGATGGAAACCACACGATGGGGCGCGAAGAAAGCCGTCTCGGGCGCTTGCTCGACATCCGCGACTACTGCAAGCTGCACATTATCAGTCATTACGTGGCCAGGCTGTTGGGGCCCGGCCCGGGGGGCGACTTCCGCGTGATGCCCGTCGGCAAGGTGGGCGACGATGCGCCCGGGCGGCAGATGATTGCGGAAATGAGCGCTGCCGGCATGGACACAAATTATGTAGAAATCGTCGCCGGTTCGCCCACCATGTTCAGCGTGTGTTTTCAGTATCCCGATGGTATGGGCGGCAACATCACCAGCAGTGAGTCTGCAGCTGCCCAGTTGGCTTGCGAGGATTTGGATAGGCTGGAGCATCTATTCGCGGAGCCCGCGGTCGCGCTGGCTGCGCCTGAGGTCCCCCTGGAGACGCGGGCCCATTTTTTGAAGATGGCAGGCAAACATGGCGCCTTTCGTGCCGCCTCATTCACCACCGCGGAGGTGGGACCTGCGCAGCAGTTGGGTATGTTCGCAAACCTGGAATTGGCTAGTCTGAACGAAGGCGAAGCTTCCGTCCTGGCAGGCTGTTCATTTGAACCCTCCCATGCGCGCCCTTTTCTGCAAGCCTGCGAACAAGTACTACGGGCCAGCTATCCCAAACTTCGATTGGTGGTTACGGTCGGCAGACTCGGGGCATTTGCTTATTGGGAAGGAAGCTGGGACTTCTGTCCCGCGCCCAGTGTCAAGGTTGCCTCCACGGCCGGGGCCGGCGATGCGCTGCTGGGGGGACTCATCGTGGGAGAGGTTTCCGGCATCCCCTTCATCCGCCCGGACCATTCGCTGGATCGCACCAGCATGGGAACACTCGGCAGCGCTCTGGATTTTGCTGTGCTCCTGGCCAGCTACACGGCGACATCGCCGCACACCATCCATCCCGAAGCGAGCAAAGGAGCGCTGCTCGGGTTCGCTTCCGATATTGGAGTGGAGGTCGCCCCCAAGCTACGTCAACTGCTGGGCGTCACCGGTCAGACCAGTTCGGCAACGCGGTTCTAGGGCAGCGATTTTCGCTTGACGGACTTGACAGCGGGTATTGCCAGTATCACTATGTAAACCGTTTTAATGGACCGTTTCAGCGGGCCTATTATTGTCGCGTCCCCAGTCAGGAGGAAGAAAGACGAGGTTACCGGATGAAGCGTTCCCCCGCCAGGGCCGCAGGGAGCAGGCGAGCACAAATCGTTCTTCGTCCGGTTGCCCTAGTGTGCCTCATCCTCCTGGTCGTCGCCAGTTGCAGCCGCCACTCCACACCTTCGGCTGCCACACTCATCCGCGTAGACAAAACGGATAGCGGGGTGATCCTCAGCACCCGAGCAGCAAAATTTGAACTGTCTCCGGCGGGATACCTTAAAGCATCGCTAATAAAAGTCAGCCAGACCGTTTCGTTGGACGATCCCGCACCTTCGCGCGGCAGCGATTTTATCGTCAGCAATGGAAAGCAGGTGGACGATTTTCACCTCGACCTGGCTGCGGCTAAGGTCACTGAAGGCGCGGGCCGGCTGGGCACGCACGGCAAGACGGTAGAAGTTTCTGGTCGCAGTTCCAGTATTCCTTCTCTGGAAAAAGAGCTGACCATCGAGGTGTCGGATGCTTTCCCCGAGATGGCCTTCACCACCGTGGCCTACAAGAACACCGGCAGCGCTTCAGTGCGGCTGGAACAAGTTGTCGCCCAGCAGCATCGCCTGAACGCCTCCCAGGCTGATTCCCGAGCTAAGCCTTTCGAGATGTGGTCGTTCTCCGGCGCCAGCGAGAAGTGGGGCAAGGATGACGTGATGCCGGTCTCCGCCAGTTTTTCCCGGGCGAACGTGATGGAAACGGTGATGCACAACGACGAGAACCAGACCGGAGGGGGCGTCCCGGTAGTGGCCTTCTGGACCCGCTCAGTGGGCGAGGCCATCGGTCACGTAGAACTCCTGCCCTGGGTGATGTCATTGCCGGTACGCAGCGAGCCGGATCAGCGGGTTAGCGCTTCCCTCACTTTGCAACCAGGTGAGGAATTGAAGCCGGGCGAAACTTATTCCACGCCCATGAGCTTTGTCGCCGTTTTCCAGGGCGACTTCTACGAGCCACTGCATCTCTACTCCAGCGTGCTGCAGCGCGAAGGCTGGACGCTGCCCAGCGCCACCACCGGCGACTACCAGGCGAACTGGTGCGGCTGGGGCTACGAGATGAATGTGACGCCCAAGCAGATGCTGGGCACTATTCCTAAACTGAAACAGCTTGGCTTCCACTGGGCCACGCTCGATGCGGGCTGGTTTAACAATCGCGGCGACTGGAATCCCAACCCCAAAACCTTCCCCGATGATTCTGTCCACAAGGTGGTGGAGGCGTACCACAAAGCCGGCATTCGCATGACGTTGTGGTGGATCCCTCTGGTGGTGGAGGACGGCGAGGGCAAAGACATTCTGAATGGGCGGCATTACCAGCTGGCGGAGGTGGCGAAGCAACATCCCGACTGGCTGATACTGGACAAAGATGGCAAGCACGCCCGCGCTACCGCCGACATGGGCGCGCTGTGCCCGGCCGTGCCCGCAGTGCAGCAGTATTACAAACAGCTCACCGAAAAATTCATTCGCGACTGGGACTTCGACGGCAGCAAGCTCGACTTTTCTTACATCGTCCCGCCCTGCTACAACCCGAACCACCACCACAAATCGCCCATGGATTCCGTGCACGCGATGGGCGAAATCTACAAAATTATTTTTCAGACCACGAGGGCGCTGAAGCCCGCTAGCGTCACGCAAAGCTGTCCCTGCGGCACGCCCCCCAATATGGCCTGGTTGCCCTACATTGACCAGGCGGTAACTGCCGATCCAGTAGGCTCGCGCCAAGTGCGCCTGCGCACCAAGATGTACAAAGCATTGCTCGGGCCGCAGGCGGCGATCTATGGCGACCACGTGGAGCTTACGAAGATCAACTTTGGTAACACGAACCACGAAGTAGATATAGGCAGGGATTTCGCTTCCACTGTCGGCACCGGCGCCGTTCTCGGCACAAAGTTCACCTGGCCGGATTACGGACCGAAATTCAAAACCGTCGAACTCACCCCCGAGAAAGAGAATTACTGGAAGAAGTGGGTCGAGATTTACAACTCAAAAATGCTGTCCCGCGGCGAGTTCCTCGATCTCTATACCTACGGCTACGATGTGCCCGAGGGTTATGCGATCGCCAAAGACGACAAGATGTATTACGCCTTTTATGCGCCCGAGAAGGCCCCGGAGTGGTCGGGCGAGGTTGAACTGCGCGGCTTAAAGGCCGGCAGCTATCGGGTGACGGACTACGAAAATGGCAAAGAGTTGGGTGTTGTGGGTTCCCAGGGCTCCACACTGAAAGTTTCATTTAAGGAGCACCTCCTGCTGGAAGCAACTCCTCGCTGAGAGCAGTTCCGTGTTGGAAGGTTCAACTTGTTTTCGCTGGAAGATGCCGGTGGAGCGTCGGAAACACGGCGCTTGTCCCGCCTCGCCGGCAAGGAGGTTAGCCATGCCGTCTTCGTTCACGTCACGTTCTCTGTTTGTGTGCTCGCTGCTCCTGCTGTTCGCCAACCTGTGCTGGTCGCAGAAAGACACAGGAAATATTGTAGGCACGGTCCGGGACTCCTCCGGCGCCATGGTGCCGCGCGCCAGCGTGACCATCACGGACGTGGACCGCGGCACCTCATTTTCCACGGCTACCAATGACTCCGGCGAGTACGTCTCCAGCCCCCTGAAAATTGGGCGCTACCGGGTGAAAGTTGAGAAGCAGGGCTTCAAGACCGTGGTGGTTGGTCCAGTCCAACTCAACGTGCAGGAGCGGCCCTCGGTGAATATCACGCTGCAGGTTGGACAGGTGCAGCAGGAAGTCACCGTAACCTCGCTGGGGCCACAACTGCAAACCGAGACCTCAGACCTGGGGCAGGTGGTGACCGGACAGCGGATCGAAACCCTGCCCTTGAATGGGCGCAACTACGCTCAACTGGCTCAACTGGGCGCTGGCGTGGTTCCCGCGGAGCCGGGCTCGCGCGAGGAAAAAAGCTTCGGCTTCAGCTCCAACGGGGCGCGCGCCTTGCAGAACAACTTCCTGCTCGACGGCGTGGACAACAATTCCAACCTCGGCGACCTGCTGAACGAGAGCACCTACGTCATTCAGCCTTCGGTGGACGCCATCGGCGAATTCAAGGTTCAGACCAACGCCTACAGCGCAGAGTTCGGACGCGGCAACGGCGCCATCATGAACGCCGTAATCAAGTCGGGAACTAACCAGTTCCACGGCGATGTTTACGAGTTCGTGCGCAATGAGAAGTTCGACGCCACCAACGCCTTTGATGAATTTGGCAAGCAACCCTACAAGCAGAACCAGTTTGGCGCTACTCTGGGCGGCCCCATCATCAAAAACCGCACGTTTTTCTTTGTGGACTATGAAGGGCTGCGCGTGCGCCAGGCCACGCCTATCCTCGGCGTAATTCCTACACCGCAGATGAGGGCCGGTGATTTCAGCGGCGATCTGACCAACTTGCCAGCCATGGCCGTGGATCCCGTCACCGGGCAACCCACGAACCAGCAGGCCGTAGATTGCAACGGCAATCCCACATTTTTCGGCGAGATTTTCAATTCTCGCTTGACCCAGGCATCGAACCTCAATCCCGATGGCTTCTGCGGAGTGCCCATTTCCTCGGGCGGACAGCTAAACGTCTTCCCCAATGGCCTGATTGATCCCCTGGGCGCGCGCCTGGCGGCCTTCTACCCAGCGCCCAACACCAACCGCAGCGGCTCGAATTTCCTGGTGGACCCGCGCCGGCAGGAGAGCCGCAACAACTTTGATATTCGCATTGACCACAAAATCGCAGCCAAAGACGATTTCTTTGGTCGCTTCAGCTACGAAAATCAGCCCAGCTTCATTCCGGCGCCTTTCAACAACGTGCTCGATGGCGGCGGGTTCTTCGATGGCCTGGAAGACAACTCCTATCGCAGCCTGGCGCTAAGCGAGACTCACCTCTTCTCTTCCAACCTGGTCAACGAGTTCCGTGCCGGCTACAACCGCATCAACGCTCACCGCTTCCAGCTCAACTTCGATAAGAACGTCGCCGGTGATCCCTCTTTTGGGATTAACTATCCCGGTATTCCCTTTGCCCCCCTTAACGGAGGCTTGCCGCAAATCACTTTCGGCGATGGCTCCGCCACCATCGGCAGTTCCACATTCCTGCCTTCGGTTGAGATCCAGAACAGCTACGTCCTGACCGACAATTTGACCTGGGTCCACGGCAAACATTCGTTGAAGTTCGGCACCGAGCTGCGCCGCGAACAGTTCACCATCTTCCAGCCCGCAGCTTCCCGCGGCACCCTGGATTTCAGCAGCGGCTTTACCGACAATCCTGCCGCACCCAGCAGTGGCGGCGCCGCGTTTGCTTCCTTCTTGCTGGGCATTACCGATGGCGGCCAGATTACCAGCCTGCACAACGTTGATTACCACCGCCCGGTCTACGCTTTCTTTACCCAGGACGACTACCGCATTACCCCGCGCCTTACACTCAACCTGGGACTGCGTTACGAACTATTCACGACGGTCAAGGAGAGCCACGACCAGCAGGCCACGTTCGATTTTGCCTCCCAGGGGTTGCTAGTGCCCAAAGGGCAAAATCTGCAGCTCACTCCGACCCTGTCGCAGAGCATTCCCATTTTCCGCACTGGCTCACGCGGGCTGATTAATCCTGACCTGAACAATTTTGCTCCGCGGGTAGGATTCTCCTACCAGATCACCGACAAGCTGGTCCTTCGCAGCGGGTACGGAATTTTCTA
>DASSQB010000091.1:0-7137 GCA_035702725.1 Terriglobales bacterium
GAGCCCCGCCCCTGAGACCGCGGCGTGGAAGCGGTTGGTCTGGGTCACCGCCCACATGGTCATGTAGCCGCCATAGCTCCAGCCGGTGATGCCTACGCGGTTGTTGTCCACCGGAAAATCCTTCACTACTCGGTCCACGCCTGCCAGGATGTCGCGGAAATCGCCGTAGCCGAAATCCTTCACGTTGCCGCGGGTAAACGCCTCGCCTTGGCCATAGCTGCCGCGTGGGTTGGGATAGAGCACAAAGTACCCCATGGTCGAGAGCAGGGAAGTGTTGAAGAAAGGTTCCGGCCAGCGCGGCGCGTGCGCCGCTGCCGGCCCGCCGTGTACGTCCACCACCAGCCCATAGCGGCGGCTGGGTTCGTAGTTGGCCGGATACATCAGCCAGCCCTGCAGGCGGGTGCTGCCATTGTTCCAATGCAGGCTTTCCGCCCTGCCCCAGCTGGGCTGCAGGTTCTGATTAGCGTGCGTAATCTGTTTCCAGGCGCCCAGCGGTCCTGCCCAAACCTCCGGGGGCTCCGAATATGACTGCCGCACCACCGCCGACTGCTTCTCATCTTTAGATAGCGACAGCGAGAGCTCTCCCCAGCCATCGGCGCCAATGGTTTCTGCGCCGCTCCACAGCGTCTGCACCTTACCGCTGCTGAGGTCGAGGGTAGCTACAGCCACAGAGCCATCCACATGTTCAGAAAAGAGAATGCTTTGCTGCGAGGACCACGCCAGCCAATTCGGCGAGGCATTTATGCCGGGCGTTACGTCGCGGGCCTCCCCGCCGCCCGCCGGCACAACATAAATATCGCCTCCCGTGGAACCCTCGTCGCTCATGATGCCGGCGATAAAGGCAATAGATCCGCCGTCGGGCGAGTAATGCGCCTGCGCCATCTGCTGTGGCGGGTTATAGATTTCCTTCATCTGCCCATCTAGCCCCAGCGTGTACAGCCTGGCGATGTACCAGTTGTTATCGCCTTCGCCGTGAGCAGCGGTTATGGCAAACCCTTTGCCGTTCGGCGCCCAGTCGTATTCGTAAACGTACATGTCGGCGGGCGAGAGCTGGCGTAGTCGCCCAGACTCCACGTCCACGGTGGTCAGCCGCTGTTCGTAAATTTTGCTGTCAATCACGCCGGTTTCTGGCGTCATAGGCATGACTGGCCCGGCCGCGCGTGGCGCATTTTCTATGAACAGGAAGGCGATAGTCTTGCCATCTGGCGACCAGCTGGGCGTCGCCAGATAGCCCGTAATCTGCGTCAACTTGCGTGCCCCGCCGCCGGCAGCATCGGCCACATACAGTTCCGCGTCTCCCGACGCATTGGAGAGGAATGCCAGCTGCTTGCCATCCGGCGACCAGGCTACATCGCGCTCGGAATAGTTGTTGCCTTCGCTGCCCGCAGTGATTCGCCGCGGGGCCGCCGGATTGTCTATATCCGCAACGTAGATGGCTGAATCGCCGGTGGCGACGCCCGTACTGTCGTGCAGCGGCTGCGACCAGGCCACACGCGTCCCGTCTGGCGAGATCGCCACCTCGCCGAAACTCTGAGTGCCCGCCAGCGAACGGATGAGCGGTTCCAGCGCCGGCCGTGGCTGGCCCAGCGCCGGCATGGCGAATAAGACGAGCGTGAGGCTAAGAATCCAGGATTTCCTGGACTGTTTGTTCATCGTGTGCTCCCGGCAAGAATTCATTGAAGGAGTCATGCTGAGGGGCTTCAGCCTCGAAGCATCTCGCGTGCAGTGCTGACCTCGCTGTGGTACACGCCAGATCCTTCGCGACTAAAGTCGCTCAGGATGACGCCGTGGACAGCGATACCCTGGCGCGGAAATCAAGCTTTGGCCCGTCCCTGGCCCCGATCCATGGCTTCATTCGCCAGCCGGTCGGCCTCGCGATTGCTCTCGCGCAGCACGTGCCCGATCTCGAACCACTCCAGCTGCCGGATGAGCTGCTGCGCCTTTTGATAGAGTTCCAGCAGCGCCGCATTCCTTACTTTGTACACGCCCTTGATCTGCCGCACCATCAGCTCCGAATCGCTGATTACCTTCAGCGCCTTGGGGCCGTGCGCCAGGGCATACTCCAGGGCCGCCAGCAGCCCGCTGTATTCCGCGTAATTGTTAGTCCGGTGTCCCAGGTACTGGCTGAGCCCGGCCACGCGCCTCCCTGCCTGGTCTTCAATGACAACCCCGTAGCCGGCCGGGCCAGGATTCCCCCGCGCTCCGCCATCAATGTGCGCCACCAGGCGCTCGGGTGGCGCGGTGTGGCGCTGGCTGGAAAAGAGTTCAGAGGAAGTTCCAGAAGCACGTTCTCCGCGGGGGTTCCAGGGCCGAGGGGACATGGTTCAGAAGTTTACACTGCTGGTCGGAGCGCTCACCGGCCCACCGCCAGCCGCTGTGCCAGCCGGTGCGGCAGGTTGGCGTCCAGTATGCGCTGCTGCGCCCGCTGCACGTCGTAAGGCACGCGATAGAAACTTATCGTGTAAGCCTCGGTGTCGAACATCGCGAACGCGGCCCGCCAGTCGCTGTCCCGCGGCTGCCCCACCGACCCGGGATTGATCAGGTACTGCGTTTCCGGGTCCAGCTTTAGCTCGCAAATGTCCCGCTGGTCGCGGCTGCGATAAACCGGCTGCAGCACTCCCTTCTCGGAATTTTTGCAGAACCCGCCCTGAACGTGCGTGTGTCCGAAGAATGTGAGCGCCACCGAGGAATAGGTCAGCGGTTCTTGCGCGTCGCGCATGGTCACCAGGTATTCGTCTTCATCAATGGGCGAACCGTGCACGAATTGGGCGTCCAGGGTTTCGTCCACCTGAATCGGTCCTTGCGGCAACAGGCGCAGCCACTCCAGGTTTTCTGGCGTCAGGTGATCCCGCGTCCACAGCGCCGCCATGCCGGCCACGGGATTGAAGTCGGTCACTTCCATCAGCCCGCACGCGGCCTTGTCGTGGTTGCCGCGCACAAACAGCTTGCCCAACTGGCGCGAACTCTCGATCACCTCGTTTGGGCTGGCGCCATACCCCACAATGTCGCCCAGGTTCACCACCACGTCGTGCGGCGGCGCTTCCGCCAAACATCCCTGTAAGGCTTCCAGGTTGCTGTGAATGTCGCTGAGGAGGAGAATCCGCATGAGTATGAGAGCGCGTGGGGATTATAGACTGTGCGCGGCATTACATACAGACTCCGAGGTATTAAGCACCGGACAGCGCGCCCAATGCCCGGGAGCAACCTCCGCCAGGGGCGGCAATTCACGCCGGCACTCGGCTATGCGGTGCGAGCAGCGCGGCTCGAAGGTACATCCCGGCGGCAGTGCCGCGATCCCCGGCACTGTGCCTTCAATGGTGGCCAAAGGACGGCTGCGGTCGGTGCGCAGTGTGGGCACCGCCTGCAGCAGCCCGCGCGTGTAGGGATGGGCGGGAGCCCGGAAAATTTCCCCTACCGTTCCCATCTCCACCACGCTGCCCGCGTACATGACCGCCACCCGGTCCACCACCCGCGAGACCACCGCCAAGTCGTGGGAAATGAAGAGCATGGCCAGCCGGAAGCGTGTCCGCAGGTCGGCCAGCAACTCCAGAATCTGGGCTTGGATCGTGACGTCCAGCGCGGTGGTGGGCTCGTCGGCAATCAGCAGTTGCGGCCGGTTGACCACCGCCATGGCAATCATCACCCGCTGCCGCATGCCCCCGGAAAGCTGATGCGGATAGTCACGGGCTCGCCTCTCATGGTCGGGAATAGCCACCGCCTTCATGGCTTCCAGGGCGCGATGCCAGGCCTCGTGCTTCGCCAGCCTCGAACCATTGGCGTGGGCCAGCACCGCCTCGGCAATCTGGTCTCCTACCCGCATCACGGGATTAAGCGCAGTCATGGGCTCCTGAAAAATCATGGCCACGCGCTCGCCACGCAGCCTCCGCATGGCTTCATCGGAAATGTCGAGCAGGTTACGGGCGGAATGGGAGTCGGACCCTTCTGATGCGGCGGTGCCCTGGAACAGGATTTGGCCGCTAGCCCGTGCTTGCGGCGGCAGCAGCCGCATGATGGCCAGCGAGGTCACCGACTTTCCCGATCCCGATTCGCCCACCAGCCCCAGAGCCTCGCCTTCGCCAATTGCGAAGCTGACGTCGCGCACCGCGGCAAAGGACTGCGTCGCCCCCGCCACCGCCGCAAACCGCGACTGGTGCCGCGAAGCGGCCTTCGCCTGCACCACGAATTCGACCTTCAGATCGCGAATCTCGAGCAGCGCAGCCGCCATCCCCTCATCCTACACTGGCATCCTGTCCGTGTGGGCACGGGGCTTTGCCCCGTGCAGGACGAGCTCTGCTCGCCTGCTGCAGCGGGATTTTCATCTCAAATTTTCACATGCTCTTCCCCTCGTCCCTTCGCAGCAGCGGCTCATCATTGCACGCCGCTGCCACAAATTTTGCACCTTTCCCGCCATGCCTGAGAATTGCCGCGGCCGGGCTGCACCAATCCTTTGGCACACCCCTGTGTACGCCGTGCACGCTGCTGAAAACACGCGCTCTAAAACTTTGCGATTGTGTTTGACTTAAAAAACGGGAGGAGTAAAACAGACTCGTTCTTCGGCGGTTCTTGAGTTTACCCGGTTGGCGCAGAGTCCGGGGCTCAAGCCAGATCACTGAGTTAGCCGCAAGGCTGATTCAGAGGGTCGGTGAGGGTCTAACAGCGAAGCGCTGGTTGAGATGAACGGGAACCTGCTGAAAGCAAAATGGAGTCCCGAGGCGTTGGCCGGTTTTCCCGGTTGGCAGTGAGCCCGGAGCCCAAGCGAACAATCGCCCATAGTTACCCGCAAGGGTCGCCGTGAGTGCAGGTTGGCAAGGGTCTAACGCGAGCTACTGGCTGAGGAGAATAGGTTTCAACATCACCTCGGGATTCTTTCTTTTTCCCCAAAACCACCGCTGCGTCACAGAGAATAACTCCCCTGCCCCCTTTCAGGTGTGGCAATCCCCGCCCGAATTTAATCTACACAATTGCCCGATTAAGCAATTTCTCAATTGAAACGGATTCCTCTGTGTCTCTGTGGTGAGCGCAGGTTCCCTCCCCGCTCCCAGTTGACTTGGCTCTCGCCTGGGCATACGATTCGCCGCCAGACGGCATGCTGGGGCGCACGATTTCGCATTACCTGGTGGAAGAGGAACTGGGACGTGGCGGCATGGGTGTGGTCTACCGTGCCCACGATCAGCGCCTGCACCGTCAGGTCGCCCTCAAGGTGCTCTCCGGCGACCTGGGCCAGGCCGAGCGCCGCGAGCGCACCCTCGCCGAGGCACGTGCGGCTTGTGTCCTCAATCATCCCGGCATTACCACCATTTACGAGGTAGGAGAGGACAACGAGCAGATTTTTATCGTTATGGAGCTGGTCTCCGGTAAGACACTGCGCCGGAGCCTTTTGGAAGTCAGTCGCATGCCCGCCACCAGGGTGACCCGCCTGGCCACGCAAATATCTGAGGCTCTGCAGGTCGCTCACCTTCAGGGCGTAATCCATGGCGACATCAAGCCGGAGAACATCGTCATTCAGGCAGATGGTCGTCTAAAACTGTTGGATTTCGGCATTGCGCGCCAACTGGCTAGCGACACTGTTACTCTGAGCCGGGCCCAGCCTGCATATGCGGCTGGCTCCGCGTTAGCCGGCACTCTGGCCTACATGGCCCCTGAACAGTTCGGCGACGAGACGCCCGACCACCGCAGCGACCTCTATTCTCTGGGCGTAGTGCTTTACGAGTCCCTGGCTGGCAGGCGTCCCTTTGCTTCTACCAACCCGGCCGCCCTAATCGCCCAGGTGCTGCACGAACCGGCCCCTGGCCTGAGCGCCGATGTCCCCCCGGAGCTGGCAAGCGTCGTCTACAAGCTGCTGCAGAAGAGCCCGTCTCATCGCTACCAGAGTGCCGCCGACCTGCACTCCGAACTGGCAGGTGTGGCCCGCAGCGTAGAGGTGGGCATGGTGCTGCCGGCTGCCGCCGCCGGCAAGCAAGCCATTGCCGTCCTTCCCTTCAAGCTGCTCACCCCCAACCCCGAGGATGAGTATCTGAGCGTCGCTCTGGCCGACGCCGCCATCAACGAACTCAGCGCCAGCGGGGAATTCCTGGTGCGTCCGACCAATCTGATCATGCGTTACGGCAAGCAGCTCGTGGATCCCCTGGTCGCAGCCCGCGAGCTCAATGTTCAGATTGTCGTAGATGGCAGTATTCAGAAGTTTGGTCAGCGCCTGCGTGTGCACGTGCAGGCTTGGAACGCAGCTGACGGCCGCCCTCTGCTCTCCGCCAAGCACGAAGCCGACTTGGCCGACCTCTTTGGTCTGCAGGATAAGATTTCCGCCGCCCTGGCCCGCGCTCTGGGCATGAAGGTGAGTTCCGCTCCTCAGCCATCCGCTGCCAAGCCCACCGACAACCCCATGGCTTACGAGCTTTATCTCCGTGCCATTGAGCGTTTTTACAAGCAGAACCGGTGGGATACGGCCACTGCTATCGAGATGTTGCAGAATGCCACCCGCCTCGACCCCCGCTTTGCCGATGCCTGGGGGCGCCTGGCCCAGGCCTGTTGGGTGATGAGTGCGAGCTTTGAGCCCGGCCCCAAATGGATTCGCCAGGCCGAAATCGCCATCCGCCGCGCCCTCGCCCTGGACCGGCAAAATCCCGACGCCCACTGCGCCCGCGGCCTGGTGCTGTGGACTGCCGTCAAACGCTATCAGAATCGCAACGCCTTGCGGGCTCTGCGCGAAGCTTTGCGTCTCAACCCCGGCTGCCATCCGGCGCTCTCGTGGCATGGCTGCATCCTTTTCCACGTCGGCCTCTACGCCGAGGCGGAGCAAGTGTTGGCCGAAGCCATTGCCACCAATCCCGACGACGTTTTCGTCCTGGTCTTCCTGAGCCAGATAGCCACCGGCACCGGACAATATGCCAAGGCGGGGGAATTCTTCGCCCGTGCCCTCAGCCTGGACCGTTCCAACCTGTGGGCCAACCTCTTCGCCCCTAGCACCTTGCTATACGAAGGTCAGTTGGAGCGCGCTGCAGAACGCATTCGCAGTTCCCAGCAAGTGGTGCAGGACCCTTTGCTGACCGCCTCCGAAGCGCTGCTCTGGGCCAAGCGCGGCGAAACCCGCAAGGCGCAGCCGTTGCTCACCCGAGCCCTGCAAAGCAAGAAAATGCTGGC
>DASSQB010000092.1:0-2653 GCA_035702725.1 Terriglobales bacterium
TCAGGGAGACGTCGCTTTGCACGGCTTTCAGGAAGTCCTCCCGTTTGCCCAGCCCGGCGTCCTCAATGGCGGCCGCGATGTCGAACATGTTGAAGCCTTCCGGCACCACCAACGTATGCACGTAGATATCGCCGTGCGCCAGGCGCTCGTAGACCTCGCCCAGCTTTGCCCGATGGTCAAAAGAATACTCGCCTGCCTTGAGCGCCTTGCGCCCGTGCCCGTAATGCCACAGCAGGAACGCGTACTGGCTGCGAATGATGCCGGCGTTGCGTAGCTTGGCTGCAATTTGCCGCGCTGAAGACCCTGACTTCAGCTGAACGAGCGTCTCCTGGCTTGGCCCGGCAGGTGCGTACAGCGCCCAGGCCAGCAGGGCGGCGCCCACGATCAGCGCGATCACAGCGGCTCTGAGGAAAAACTTGAACATTCGAGTGCTGCGCTTATTGTAAGCGCGGTTCATTCATTCAGAGCTGGAAACCGCTGCTCTGCGGCTTCTTTCACTTAAACGAATGGACATGCCCTAGAGGAGGGGAGAATGCCTGGGCCGGGTTGCCAGTCAGCATCCTACGGTCTTCAACTCCCGTGCTGATTACTGATCGCCCGCGCCTGCAAGAACGATTGCAGGATCAGCGTGGCCGCTATGCGGTCCACCGCCTGCGCGCGTTTTTGAATGCTGAGTTCAGCTTCACGCAGAATCCGGTTCGCCTCAGCCGATGTCAGACGCTCGTCCCAGAGATGAACCGGCAGCTCCAAGCGCCTTCGCAACTCGTCGGCAAACTCCGCTGCTTTTTGCGATTGCGTGCCCTGTTCGCCGCTCATCCGCAGAGGATTGCCCAGCACGATCTCGCAAACCTGGTACTCGCGCACCAGCTTTTCCAGGCGGGCAAAGTCGCTGCGTTTGTTGCGGCGCTCCAGAGTCTCCAATCCCTGCGCGGTGATGCCCAGAGGATCAGAGACTGCCAGGCCCATGCGGCGCGAGCCGTAATCAATGGCGAGGATGCGGCCGGGATGTTCCACACGGCGATTATAGCGGCCTGCACTCGGTGTCGGCCTTTCAGGACGGGCCTGCATCTTAATATTGAATGGCAGTTCACCGAATCACCGCACCGCAGGAGCCCCTGTCGCCCGAGTTGCAGCAGCAACAAGTCCAGGAGCGCAGGTTGCAGCGCACGATGAAAGCTGCCGCCATCGCCGAGATCGTGCTCGGAGTGGCCGTGGTACTGGTGATTTGCTATCTCGCCAAGTTGGTGCTGGTGACTCTGCTGGTTTCGGTGCTGCTGGCTTTTATGCTTGAGCCTTTGGTAGCTCTGCTCAAACGCGTCCGGATACCAAGGTCCATCGGCGCCCTCGTCGCGGTTCTCGTGTTGCTGGGAGCATGTTGGGGCGCAACGTACTTTTTTTATAGCAGCGCAGTGAGCTTTGTCCATGACTTGCCCAGCTATTCGCAAAAAGTCCGCGGCATGATTTCACCGGTCGTCAAACAGACGAAAGACCTCAAGCAAACCACGGATAAGATCATTCCTTCCGCTACCGAAGCCTCCAAAAAAGCCGTGCCCGTGAAGGTGGAAAACACCGGCACTACGCCTGACTTTGTCACTAAGAACGTGGGCATGGTCACCGAAGTGGCCCTGACCCTCAGTTTTATTCCTTTTCTGGTCTACTTCATGCTGAGCTGGCTGGACCATGGACGCGATAGGACTGTCCAGTTGTTTCGTCCTGATCTGCGCAGCAATGCCTTCACCGCACTGCGGCAGATTTCTGTGATGATGCGCGGTTTCATCCTTGGCAACTTCATCATGGGCATTTTCATGAGCCTCATCAGCACCGTGGTGTTCGGGCTGCTTGGGCTCCATTATTTCTACTTTCTTGGGATCATCAGCGGCTTTCTCAGCCTGGTGCCCTACCTGGGAGTGGCGCTCGCGATCATACCTCCGCTCGTCGCCGGCCTGGGCACGCTCAACAGCACGGGGTTGCTGATCGTTGTGGCCACGGTGTTGGGTCTGCACGTCTTCAGCCTGAACGTGCTCTATCCCAAGTTCCTGGGCAAGCGTCTGCAACTGAATCCCCTGGTCGTTACCCTCTCTTTGCTCATTTGGGGATGGATCTGGGGCGCGCCGGGCCTGGTGCTCGCCGTGCCGGTCACGGGCGCGATCAAAATCGTGTGCGATAACTTCCGCCCGCTGGAACGCTTTGGAGAATGGATGGGGGATTAACTAACTCCAAGTTCCACGGCCCATCCTTCCCCACAACTTTAAGAAAGCCCCCGCTCTTCACGGGGGCTTCGCCAGTTGCGTGCTTCCAGCGGCGCTCAGTTTTGTGACTGCAGCGGGACCGAATACAAACTGTTGGAATCCGGAGCGGTTAAAAAGACCATGCCTTGGCTCGGATCAGTTGCGATACCGCGAATCGGACTTGTTGTGTTGGCCTGCAGCATTGGCGTATTCGTCTGCAGGTCCAGCACCACAAAACCGGTAGGTGTTCCGTTTACCACGTAGCGATTGCCGTAGCTTGCGCTGATAGCTGCACCCGGGGCCGCAAGCCATGCCGGAGGAGTGGTGGATGAAGAACTGCCGGTGGCGAAGAATTGCGCCTGAAAAGACCCCGCAGGCAGTGAGCTCGTCGGAGTGGAATAGGCGTAATCGGTCGCCATGAATGA
>DASSQB010000093.1:0-2452 GCA_035702725.1 Terriglobales bacterium
ATGAAGGCGGCGTGGGCCAGACGAGGGTCGCTCAGAAGCCTCCGAAATGGCTCCAGGCCAATGGTTCCTTTGCCGATGTGCTGGTGGCGGTCCAGCTTAGAGCCGCGCGCCGCCTTGGCATCGTTGCAGTGCCACACGGGAATGTTTTTCAGGCCAATGGCGAGGTCAAGGTAGCGCAGCGTCTGCTGCATGCCGTCTTCGCTCACGATGTCATAGCCGGCCACGTGAACGTGGCAGGTATCAATGCAGGCGCCCACGGGAATGATACCGCGCAGGCGCAGGACCAGTTCCGCTACTTGCTCAAAATTCCCGCCCAGCGAAAACTCGGCTCCGGCGGTGTTTTCGATCAGCACGGTCAGGCCCGCTTTGACCAGGTCATAGCCCTCGGTGGCGGCCGCGATGGCCTGGGCGGCGCGCACCAGGCCCTCCTCCCGGGAGCCGCCACGATAAGAGCCGGGGTGCAGGACCAGGTAGTCGGCACAGAGAGCCAGGGCCCGCTCGACCTCGCCGCGAAAAGCCGCGATGGAGCGGCTATGGAAGTGCTCCGTCGTCCCGGCCACATTGATCAGGTAGTTGGCGTGGATAACCAGCGGCTTCAGGTCATATTTCTCGCGCAGGCGCTGCATGGCGTCGCATTGCTTTCTGCCCAACTCATATGGCTTCCATTGCCGCGGGCTGGACGAGAAGACTTGGAAGGCGGTGCAACCCAGACGCCAGGCGCGCTCGGCGGCATTCTCCACTCCGCCGGCAATGGAAGTATGGATGCCCACCCGCCGCGAAATCCTGGGCCACGGTTTCTTGGGCGCGGGCAGCTTGAGAATGTCCTGATGTTTGGCGAGCGAGCTGGCCATGAGCGATCAGAATGTTAGAGTTTACAGCAGTTTTGCGAGTCCATCTTCCTCGGAGCACGAACGTGAAAATCGCCCGCGACATTTCTGAACTGATTGGCCGCACGCCCCTGGTGCAACTGAACCGGGTCACTGCCGGTTGCCACGCCAGGGTGGTGGCGAAGCTGGAGAGTTTCAATCCCTGCAACAGCGTGAAAGACCGCATTGGCGTGAGCATGATCAATGCGGCTGAAGCGGCCGGCAAGATTCATCCCGGCAAGACCGTGCTGATTGAGCCTACCAGCGGCAATACCGGCATTGGCCTGGCGTTTGTCGCTGCGGTGCGCGGCTATCGCCTGATTCTTACGATGCCCGATTCCATGAGCATCGAGCGCCGTGTGCTGCTGCGCGCCTTTGGCGCGGAAATTGTGCTGACTCCCGGTCCCAAGGGCATGAAGGGCGCCATGGCCAAGGCGGAGGAAATTCTGGCCTCGACTCCTGGCGGCTACATGCTGCAGCAGTTCGCGAATCCGGCGAATCCCAAAATTCACTTTGAGACCACCGGCCCCGAGATTTGGAACGACACCGAAGGAAAGGTGGACATTCTGGTGGCCGGAGTCGGCACTGGGGGCACACTGACCGGCGTTTCCGAGTACATTAAGCCGAAAAAGCCGGCCTTGAGGGTGGTGGCAGTTGAGCCTACCGAAAGCGCGGTGCTCTCCGGCGGGCAACCGGGGCCGCATAGGATGCAGGGCATCGGAGCCGGTTTTGTCCCCCAGGTACTGCGCCGCGATTTTATAGATGAAACTATCGCCGTCTCCAGCGAAGATGCCATCCAGATGGCTCGTCGGCTGCCGCGAGAAGAAGGGTTGCTGGTGGGCATCTCCTCAGGAGCGGCGGTGATCGCGGCCTTGCGCGTCGCCCAGCGCCCGGAAAATGCCGGCAAGCTGCTGGTCGTGGTTCTACCCGATTTCGGCGAACGCTATCTGAGCAGCGTGCTATTTGAATCTCTGCGCAACGAGGTCCTGCAAATGGAAACCGTTGCTGTATAACATCTCTTCTAGCATGAAACGATTGGCTATCGCGGCGATCATTTTGGCGGCCATGTTCGCCATCTACGAGCTACTGTTTTTGTTTCCGTGGAAGATCCACTTTCGCTGGCTCAGGTGACCGACCCCGTGTTACCCGGCCGATTGCGAACCGCCCAGTGGCAAAGTAAACTGAAAGATTGTCGCAGGGGAGTTATCCATGCTGGTTGTAATGAAGTCGCACGCCACCGAGGAGGAGATCCGGGCAGCGTGCCAAAAAATCGAATCCATGGGCTATCGCGCTCACCCCATCCCGGGGGCGCAGCGCACCGCCATCGGCATTACTGGCAACCAGACCGAGGTGGAGCCGGGCACGCTGGAGGAAATGCCCGGCGTCCAGGAAGTCATTCGCGTCAGCAAGCCCTACAAGCTGGTCAGCCGCGACATCAAAGAAGAGAACACGGTCGTCACTTTTGCGGGCACCGACGCCTCCATCGGCGGGCGCACGCTGGCGGTCATCGCCGGACCCTGCGCGGTGGAGAACCGCGAGCAAGCCTTCGCCATCGCCGAGCGCGTACACACCGCGGGCGCTCAGTT
>DASSQB010000094.1:0-11501 GCA_035702725.1 Terriglobales bacterium
ATGCTGCTGGGGGCGGCGCTGGATGCTGAGGGCAACGCCCTCGGCTCCATGGGAGTGGATTTTGCCGATTACGATCATAGCGGGCGGCTTTCCATCTTTGTGAGCAATTTTGCTGACCAACCCAATACGCTGTATCGCAACCTGGGGGGGCAAGGCTTTGATGATGTCAGTTGGACCTCGGGTCTGGGCCAAGCCAGCTATCCCCTGGTAGGCTGGGGGACTGGATTTTTCGATATGGATAATGACGGCTGGCCTGATCTGCTCGTGGTCAACGGGCATGTCTACCCGCAGATGGATGAAGTCACGGGCAGCGCCCCTTACCGCCAGCCTCTGCTGCTCTACCGGAATAATCGCGATGGCACCTTCGAAGAAGTTGCTGCAGCGGCAGGCCTGCGAGCGGTTCCTCCCAACTCCAGGCGGGGAGCCGCGTTTGGCGACATCTTTAATAGCGGCGACGTGGATGTGGTGGTCACCAATATGGACGGCCCGCCCGCACTGCTGATGAACCGCAAGCAGGACGGCTATCACCGTGTACTTTTCCATCTCATCGGCACGAAGAGCAACCGAGCTGCCATCGGAGCACGGGTCACGGTGAGCGCTGGCTCTTTGGTGCAGTTCGACGAGGTACGTGGTGGCTCGGGGTACCTTTCGCAAAACGATCTGCGGCTGCACTTCGGCTTGGGCTCGGCCACCGCCATGGATACGGTAGAGGTACGCTGGCCCAGCGGCGCATTAGAAAAATTCGACCACTTGCCGGCAGATGCGATCTACACCATTGTGGAAGGCAAAGGCATCACTGCTTCTGTTCGTCTGCCGTCACCGGCTGCTTTTCCGGCGTCGTCGCCAGGCGCTGCTCAGCGTCGTTTCTGAGATGGCGCAAATTCCGTTCCGCTTTTCCACAACCTGACGTAACTTCTACGCGTATCACCTTATTGTTCCCGCCGACTGCACCACTTACGCTGCAGTTGTAAAACCCAATTCCGGGCGCGAAAAGAGAGGTTATGAGCGACAAAGTGATGGAACTTCGGGTGGGCATGGACAACGGGCCGCAACCGCCGGCAAAAATTAAGGTGGTGGGCGTAGGCGGGGGCGGCGTGAACGCCGTCAACCGCATGATCGAGGCGCGCCTGGAGGGCGTGGAGTTCCTGGTGGCCAACACCGACCTGCAGTCGTTGCGGCTCTCGCGCGCCCCGGTGAAGATTCAGATTGGCAGCAAGCTGAGCAATGGCTTGGGTGCGGGCGCCAATCCGGAAGTGGGCCGCCGCGCCGCGCTGGAAGATACGGACAAACTGATTGACTCCCTGGAAGGCGCGGACATGGTGTTCGTCACCGCCGGGCTGGGCGGCGGTGCCGGTGCCGGTGCGGCGCCGATTGTGGCCTCGCTGGCCAACGAATTGGGTGCGCTCACGGTGGCGGTGGTGACCAAGCCGTTTGGCTTTGAAGGCAAGCGGCGCATGGCGCAGGCGGAGCAGGGAATTGCCGAACTCATGCAGTCGGTGGGCACAGTCATTGTCATTCCCAACGAAAAGCTGTTGAGCGTGGCCAACGCTGCGGGCTTTTTCGAGTCGTTCCGGGTGGCCGACGATGTACTACGCCAAGCGGTGCAGGGCATTTCCGACATCATCCAGGTGCCCGGCATCATCAACCGCGACTTTGCCGACGTGCGGACCACCATGGAAGGCATGGGTTATGCGGTGATGGGCACGGCCATGTCTTCCGGCGAGCGGCGGGCGGCAGAAGCGGCCAAGCGCGCGATTTCCTCGCCGCTGTTGGATAACGGTGGCATTTTCGGCGCCCGCGGCCTGCTCATCAATATTACTGGCTCCAGTTCGCTGACCTTGAGAGAGGTCAATGAAGCCTGCCAGATCATCCAGGGCGCGGCCGATGACGAAGCCAACATTATCTTTGGCGCCGTGCAGGATGAGACCCTGAAGGAGCAGATCAAGATTACGGTGATTGCCACCGGGTTCCGCTACGGAGCGCTGGAGACGCGGCACCCCAATAACATGTCGGCAGCGTCACTGGCGATTTCGCATGCGCGCATTGCTTCGAGTTACCAGACCCAGGAGCACGTGGCGGTTCCGCCGCCGGCGCAAGCCCTGGAGCCGTTGCCGCCGCGCGCGGTGGGCGACTCCAAACGCTGATCTAAACCTTGCTGCCAGCTGAGCGCGGTTCCGCGCTAGGCGCGCTCAGCTTCCCCTTTTCCGCGCTTTCCGGTATTTTTACGCTTCTGTTGCGGTGAATCCCTTTCTTGGCTATTGCATTCAAAATACAATTGAGGGGCATTCTTGCCCCGGAGGAAAAATTGAAGACAGGTACGCGCGCGGTGCTGGCCTCCTTTGCGGCTTTCACGTTGGCAGTTGCCGTGATTCCTTCTTTACTTGCTCAAAATAAGAATTTTCATGATGCTCCGGCCTCGGCCAAGCGGCTGAAAGATCCCTATACCGCTGACCAGCAGGTTCTGAGCACGGGCCATGAGCTCTTTCATCATTACTGCGCCCGCTGTCATGGCGAAAACGCCGAAGGCTCGGGAAATATTCCATCGCTGGTAGACGGCGCAATGGAAACGGTGAGCCCGGGCGAAGTGTTCTGGTTCGTGACCAAGGGCAGCCCGCAAAATGGCATGCCTTCCTGGGCTAAAGTGCCGAGGAAGGAGCGCTGGGAAATGGTTACCTACGTGAAGTCGCTGGGCTCGCCGGTGACGCGGGAGGCGGAGAGCCGGCCAGCGGCGCCGGTGACCGCTATGAACAGCACTATCAAAGACCCGCCGCCCAAGCCGCCTTTCACCGATTTTCGCTACGAGCAGCCGGGCAAGGTGCGCAAAATCACCCTTGGGGATCTGCCTGCTCCTTACGCCACACCCTCGGCTGACAACGGGCCGGACGTGGTGGCGCGTCCTGCCAATGTGTGGCCGCAGGCGCCCGCCGGCTTCAAGGTTGAGCTCTATGCCACCGGCCTGAACAACCCACGGCTTCTCCGTACCGCGCCCAACGGCGACATTTTCGTGGCCGAGAGTGAGGCCGGCGATATCCGCGTGTTTCGCGGCATCACCAAGGACGGAAGGCCAGAGGAAATGTCAGTATTCGCCAGCGGATTGAATCAGCCTTATGGCATCAACTTCTATCCTCCCGGCCCCAATCCGCAGTGGGTTTATGTTGGGCAAACAGATGCGGTGCTGCGTTTTCCGTATCACAACGGCGACATGAAGGCCACGGGCAAGCCACAGCACATTGCCAATCTGCCAGCGGGAGGCGGGCACTGGACGCGCGACATCCAGTTCTCGCCGGATGGCAAGAGAATGTTCGTAGGAGTTGGCTCCCGCTCCAATGTCGACGATTCTGACACCCACCCGGGAGAGAAGTACCGCGCGAACATCCTGCAGTTCAACCCGGATGGCTCCGGCATGCGCGTTTACGCCTATGGCATTCGCAATCCCGGCGGCGGTCTGGCCGTCAATCCCAAGACCGGCGAATTGTGGTGCTCGGTGAACGAGCGCGACGCGCTGGGCAATAACCTGGTGCCCGACTACATCACGCACGTGCAGGAAGGCGGCTTCTACGGCTGGCCGTGGTGGTACATGGGCGGCAACCAGGACCCACGCCTCAAGGGCAAGCACCCGGAGTTGAAGAGCAAGGTGATTACGCCCGACGTGCTTATCCAGGCGCACAGCGCTTCGCTGGAGCCCGCGTTCTATACCGGCAAGCAATTTCCGGCGCAGTATAGCGGCGATATTTTTGCCGCCGAGCACGGCTCCTGGAACCGCGCACCTCGCGCGGGCTACGAGGTGATCCGCATTCCGCTGCACCAGACCGGGCACGCGACTGGCGAATACCAGGACTTCCTGACCGGGTTCGTGTTGCCCAACGGCGACGCCTGGGGCCGCCCAGTGGGCGTGACTGTGGCGCCCGATGGTTCGCTGCTGGTGAGCGATGACGGATCCAATTCCATTTGGCGCGTCAGCTACCAGGGCAAATAGTGGATGGGCTTGTGTGGGGTCCAGGCGGGGCGAAGCCCCGCCTCCACACACCTGCTATCAAATATGGGCGAATGATATATTTGGACGCTTGGGTGTGCGCCCTAGACGAGGAGGGGAACGTGAAAGGCGATCCTAAAGTCATCACTGTGCTGCAGCAGGTGCTCAAGGCGGAGCTCACCGCCATCAATCAGTATTTTCTGCACGCCGAAATGTGCGAAAACTGGGGCTACTACAAGCTGGCCGGCCTGGCCAAGAAAGAGTCCATCGAGGAGATGGGCCATGCCGAAGTGCTGATTGAGCGTATCCTGTACCTCGACGGCACCCCCAACATGAGCGACTACTTCAAGATCAACATTGGCGACAACGTCAAGCAGCAACTGCAGAATGACCTGCAGCTGGAATATGACGCGGTGAAGCGCCTGAACGAAGGCATTAAGCTTTGCGTCGCCGCCGGCGACAATGGCTCGCGCGAGCTGCTTAACAAGATTTTGTCCGATGAAGAGCACCACATTGACTGGCTGGAAGGCCAACTCCATGCCATTGACGAGATGGGCATAGAGAACTACCTCTCGCAGCAACTGCACGGCGGAGAAGAAAAGAATTAGCGAGTGTTGTCGCCGCACCGCAATAAGGGATGCTCGATTCGTCAACATCCACGCCGGCCAGAGTGCTTTTCGCCGTTTTCAGCGGCGTGGCCGGCGCCTCCCTAGTTGCGGCCGCCTTCAAGGTTGATTCTCTTAACTGGATGGTGGACGGGCCAGGCTGGCTGATCAGCCGCTTTGTGTCCATAGATTTTCACGAAGGCGAAGGGGCCTTCGGTTTCTGTTTTGCGATCTTGCTCAGCTGGGCGTGCTGGAGCTTTGCCGTCTGGTTGTTACTCCTAGGCATACGCCGTCTCCTGCGCCGGGCGTTTTAAGCAAATGATTGCCGCGGGCGTGCCATCACGCCGCTGCTTCCTGCGGCAGCTCTAGTTCCAGGGCGACATCCAACTTGGAGTAGTACTTTTTTACTTCACCGGCGCCGTACTTCTTGCGGAACTGGTCGGCGATATTGCTGACCCGCTTGGGGTCGTTAATGAACTGAGCTTTTACGCCGGCCGAGGTGCCCTTGGCCGCAATGGTCAGCACCGGCGTCTGCAGCACGTTGCGATACCATTGCGTATCGGAACCGCGCACTGGCAGCAGGTAAAGGCGGTCCTGCTGGCGGACGAACCATACCGGCAGGGAAATGTTTTTGCCGGATTTCCTTCCTGTGACGGTGATATCCAGCTCCTGCGTGTCATCCAGCATCTGGGCCATTTTCGAGGTCATTCTGCCCTCCGGAAGTGGTATTTCAACAGCTTAGCGTAAGTTTGCGCAAGGCGCTCTGGGAGAGGGGGTCGGCACTCTTGAAGCGAGGCCGGCATTCTGCAGTGCACCCTACCCTAAATCAAGTTAGACGATCCGCTCAGAGCAAGAGATCTCGCGGCTAAACCACGCACGCGCGCGTGCCATTTTGGGAATCGCTAGTAACGGTACTCACCCAGTGTCACCCACGAGCCCCCGCGTTGGCCGGATAATTAGGGTGTCGCCCGCCAACCGGTGAGCGGCATGTCTTAGATAACCCGTTGAAGGGAGCAAAAATGAAGAGAATTTTATTGGCAATCATCGCCCTATTGCTAGCTGCCGTGACAGCGCTCGCGGCTGACACCCCGTTCATGGCCGGCACGACCCTGGAGAATCTCCAGGCCGCATTCAATGGAGAAAGCAACGCCCATGCCCGTTATCTGGCGTTCGCGCAGCAGGCCGACAAAGAAGGATATGGCAAGGCGGCCAGCCTGTTCCGCGCAGCCGCCAAGGCAGAAGAGATCCACGCCCGCAACCACGCCGATGTCATCAAGAAGATGGGCGGCACGCCCGAGGCCAAGATCGAGGCCCCGGTGGTGGCATCCACAAAGGAAAATCTCGGAGCCGCCATTAAAGGAGAAACGTACGAGCGGGACGCGATGTATCCCGCATTTCTGAAGGTGGCGCGCGCCGACCGCAACAAGGAAGCGATTCAAACCTTTAACTACGCCAAGACAGCCGAAGCGGAGCACGCTAAGCTCTACGCCGAAGCCCTGGCCAACCTGCCGCAGATGAAAGGCGCGGGGCAGGAGTACTACGTGTGCACTGTGTGCGGCTACACCACAACCAAAGTGGACTTCTCCAAATGCCCATCGTGCTTCAGCCCGAAACACAAGTACGAGAAGGTGAGCTAAAAGCGCGGCGCCGCTTGCCAAGTGCGCAGGCGGCGCCCGCCTTCTGAGGAGACGGCAATGATTCAGTTTCCACCTATTCCCGCATGGGACGCACTGCACCCGCTGATTGTGCACTTTCCTATCGCCCTGCTGCTGGTGGCGCCGCTATTTATCGTGATCGGGGCGCTGCTGCAGCCGGAGAAGGGGCGGGTGTATCTTTTTTCGGCGCTGATCCTGATGGCACTGGGCACGACCGCTGTGTTCGTGGCCCTGGAGACGGGCGAGGCGGCGGCCAAGCTGGCGGAGCGCACGCCCGAGATCAACGCGGTGCTGGAGCACCATGAACAGCTGGCGGAAACGACACGCATAGCGTTCTCGGTGCTGACAGTGATTTTTGCTGCCATCATTTTGTTGCCCCGGCTGCTGCGGCGTAGCCCAGGCTGGCTGGCGGGCCGCGGGCTGCTCCTGCTTTTTCTGGTGGTCTATGGGGCAGGCACGCTGCTGCTGGTGAACACAGCGCACAATGGCGGCCGATTGGTGCATGAATTTGGCGTGAAGGCGATGGTCGAACCGGGAGCGTTGCCGACGGCGGCCGAAGCCGAGCGCAACTGAGTTCTTTCAACCCGGCTGGGGCGCCCGCTTGCGCGAGAAAGGGCTCCGCAGCGCGGCAAAATCCGCTTGCCAAATCTGAACCGGGAGCGCAGACTGCCGCAGGCTTTTATGGCTGGTGTGGCAGACCGTTCGCGGAGATTTGGCCCATTCGCGCCCGCGCTGGCGCTTCTGTTCCTCTGCATTCTGGTCAACTACGTTGACCGCGGCAATCTTTCGGTTGCGGCTCCGCTGCTGAAAGACGAGCTGCACATTTCCGCGACCCAACTGGGTTTTCTCCTCTCCGCATTTTTCTGGACCTACACCGCCATGCAGTTCGTGAGCGGCTGGCTGGTGGACCGGTTCAATGTCATCGTGGTGATTGCTGCGGGATACCTGATATGGTCGCTGGCCACCACGGCAACCGGGTTGGTGCAGGGGTTCACCCTGCTGATCCTGCTGCGCCTGCTCTTAGGGATAGGCGAATCGGTTGCCTTTCCCGCCTGCTCCAAAATTCTGGCGTGCCACGTGATGGAGGAGGGGCGGGGCTTTGCCAACGGCGTGGTCACATCGGGGTTGAGGTGCGGCAACGCTGTGGGCACGCTTGGCGCCGGGCTGCTGATCGCAACCTACGGCTGGCGGCCAGTATTCATCGGCATTGGTTTGATCAGCCTGCTCTGGCTGCCGGCATGGGCGAAGTGGAGGCCGCGAGGCCCAGGCGTGACTCCTCCCGTCGCCACCGGATCCCCTGGTTTCGCGGAGATTTTGCGGCAGCGGTCATTCTGGGGCGTTTCCGGAGGACATTTTGCCTCCAACTACCACCTGTATTTCATGGTGACGTGGCTACCCTACTATCTGGTACACGCGCGTCATCTTACTTTGCCGACGATGGCGAAAACCGCCGGCATCTACTACCTGCTGGAGGCGATCTCAGCCATGATGACGGGGTGGGTGGCGGATGCCTGGATCCGCAATGGACAAACTCCAACGCTGGTGCGCAAGGCGGCTATGGCGGTTGGGGCCGCGCTGGCGGCAACAGGGATGTCAGGGTGCGCGCTGGCGTCAGGCCAGGCATACCTCGCATGGCTGATGGTTGCCGGGCTGGGAGCAGGCGCTCTCGCTTCCGGCAACTTCGCATTCAGCCAGACGCTTGCCGGCCCGGAAGCAGCGGGAAGGTGGACTGGACTGCAGAACGGCATGGCCAACTTCGCTGGTGTAATTACTCCGGCGCTGAGTGGATTCATTGTGGACAGAACGGGAAGCTTTCTGGGCCCCTTCGCCATTGTGGCGGGCGTATTAGTAATGGGCGGGTTCTCCTGGGTTTTCCTGGTGGGGCGGGTTGAACAGGTTTGCTGGGGGCGGCAACAGGAATTTGGTGTTTCCGCCGGCGCGGTATTATAGGCGCGCGAGCAGGGATTCGATTGGGACCGCATTGTTTTGCTGTGGGGAACAAGCTACTATTTCGAAAGCGGACCAGGCTTCTTCTTTTAAAATGGAGAGCTGTCGTGCGATTTCCAGCCGCTCTTCTGATGCTGTGCCTTCTATGCGGCCAGGCGCTTTCTGCCCAACTGCAAACGCAAGTTTCTCCCAAAAGCCAAGCTCAAGGGCGCGTCGAGCCGCAGAGAAAAACGATCAACGATACGCCCGATTTCCAAAAATGGGCCGACGAGGATGTGCGCTGGATTATCATGCCTGAAGAGCGACATGCATTCTCCAAGTTGCAGACCCCAGAACAAAAAGAAGAGTTCATCGAGCAATTTTGGGCACGCCGGGACCCCACTCCGGACACTCTGGAAAATGAATTCAAAGATGAGCATTACCGGCGCATCGCATACGCCAATGAGCATTTGGGAGCAGGGACGATTCCAGGCTGGGAAAGCGACCGCGGCCGAGTGTACATCGTATTGGGTCCGCCGGACGAGATTGAGTCTCACTCTGCAAGTACAGAACCGACTGAGCCCGGGCGTGGAGGCGCAAGGCCAAGCTTCCCGTATCAAATATGGCGCTACCGCCGTTATCACAGTGGGGATGACCTGTTTTTCCGGTTCGTGGATTACTGTAAGTGCGGCGATTACCGGAATACATCAGACAAACGTGCTCTGTTTCCGCGTTCCTTGGGCGAGCAACCGGCGCCGCCCGGCTTGACTGTCAATGTCAAAGGGGTCAATCCTCCACAGGTCAGGTTCGAGGAGCTGGAACAGATTGCCTCGCACAAAATCTGGCTCAACCAGGTGCCATTCCAGATACAGACCAATTCTTAAGCTCACCGACTACACCGTGCTGGTGCCGATCACAGTTCAGGTGCAAAACCAAGACATTACCTTTACCAGCAGCGAGGGAGTCAAGCGAGCCATCCTGCAGATTTTCGGCCGAGTGGTGACATCGAGCGGCCGGGTTACAGACACCTTCGAAGACACAGTCAGGGTGGAATATCCAGTTGCAGCCGGGGCTCCAGGAAGACCGACGAGTTACCGGAAAGTGCTGCCCCTGCCACCAGGAGAGTACTGGCTGGAATTGGTGATTAAAGACGTGAGCGGTGACAAAGTCGGCAGCCAGCCGCACCGGTTTGTGGCGCTGGATACAGGGACCGCGAACTAGCAGGCACGTCGCAATAGCCTGTGAGAGAAGCGGCGGGGCTTAGGTGGAATGAAGGTGCTAGACAAAGGTAACGTTGCGGCGATGCACGCGAGATGCTTCGCGGCTAAAGCCGCTCTGCCTGACGCCTTGCTTCGCAAGGCGCAATACGAACGAGTCCTGTTCGAACTCGCCCGAACGCCGGCCCGGAACACAAGACAACGCAAGGTCCCTCGACTCGCCTTGCCCTCGCAGGCTCGGTTCAGGCTCGCTCGATGACAGATGAATATTGGTGAACTCAGGAAGCAGCACAACACAGGCCGAGGCTAGGCTTTGACTGGAGCGAGGGGATCCACGGGGTCGGATTCCGACTGTTTTTCCTGCGCGGGAGCGGCGGCGCTAGCAGGCGCAACCGGAGCAGCCTGGGGCAATGGCGGCACCGCGTCGGTATTGTCCAGCAGCCGATGGTGCAGACAGTAGAGCGCCAGTTCGAGGCGGTCGGAAACGCCCAGCTTGTCGTACACCTTGCGCAGATAATTTTTGACCACCTGTTCGGTGGTGTTTACCCGCACCGCGATTTCCTTGTTCTTCATGCCCTGGGCGACGCAGGCCACAATCATCATTTCTTTTTGCGTGAGGTGGACCTTGGCGGCAGGGGCGATGGGACGGGTGGCCTGTGTGCGGAAAGCGTGCAGCACCCAGTTCACCGCCTGCTCATCCAGCCACATATCGCCCTTGGCCACCTTGCGAATGCAGGCCACCAGGGTCTCGGGCGGGATAGAGCGGTCAATAATGCCGTGAGCGCCGCGGCGGAAAAGTTCGAGAACCTCGTCCTGGCTGGCGCTGGCGGTAAGCACGATGAGCTTGCAGTTGGGAGCGCGGCGCAGCAACTCGCTGACAGCTTCCGCGGGCTCGGCGGCCAGAGCGGTCTCAAAAAGGATGACGTCTGCGCTGAACTTGGCGATGGCGGAAATGGCCTGGCCGTAGCTTTCGGCCTGGCCGACCACGCGAATATCGTCTTCCAGGGCGAAAATTTTGCGCAACCCGACGCGGAATATGGTCTGGCTATCGGCCACAATCAGGCGAGTGAATGCCTTGCCCTGGCCGTTCTGCGCGTTCTCGCTATCGCCCTGAAGTTGGACCGAGCTGCTGGCCATAATGCCTGTTATTTCCTTGTGCCCTGGCGCTCTAAACCGTACTCGTCAATGACCACGCCTACCCAGTAGCTCTGGTTTTCCTGAAAGCAGCGCACGGCGCGGCCGCGGCAGTTCACCACCACGCCGCTGGCGGTTCCCAGTACTTGCGCGGGCATGCAAATGCTGAATTCCACCGCGGCGCCGATGGGGACTTCCTCGTCGGTCTGGAAGAGGACGCCGTTGGCTGAAATGTTGCGGGTCTGGCCGGCGTGGTCGCCCTGCGGGCTGTGAAATTCCACCGGCAATTGCAGAGGAAAGCGGGCAGCGCTCTGCATGTCACTAAAGCGGGCTGAATGCCGCGCCGAGTGTTCCGCTTCCGCTACCGCCGAATGTGGCCTGACATCTTTGGACACGCTCTTCTCCACCGTGGAGGCAGCTGGGGGTAGCGCGCTCCAGACCACAAGCTGGGATAGGGGGAGCTTACAACGGGGTAGGGGGCGGGAAAAGTTACGAAAGTTATGGCCTATTTGAGTGTCACCAAAGGCGGGACGCGGATTCGGACCTTCCCCCTGAGCAGGAATGCAGACGGCAATGCAGGCGGGAAAATTGGGCACTGAACCGCCTCGGTATACGCCCGTTATGGGAGCGTCTCGCGGGCGAGGGCGCCCGCGCCACAAGGTTGAGCACAAGATTCATTTCAGTTCTGCATTGAATTCAATTCGGAAGGCAGATCGAGGAATGTGATTATCGAAGTGACGGCTATCACTGAGGCTGGGCGGGCGAAAAGCGTACATTCTGGTGGAGGACCCTCGTGGTGAGGAGGCTCAGCCTGCCGCGGCAAAGAGACGATACGCTGATGCCGGATTTGGGGCCAGAGACCCGGCCGGGAAATGGCGCGCGAAGCGGAGCTGGCATCGGGCTGACTTCAGAACCACCCCCGCGTGGTGGGGAGAGGCGGACTTCAAGCGCGCCCTCCCTGGCTTCGGGGGCATCGGCGTCAGCCTCCACA
>DASSQB010000095.1:0-12652 GCA_035702725.1 Terriglobales bacterium
CAAGATTATTGTCGAGGAGTTGGGCCCGCGCCTCGAAGAAAACCAGGTAAAGCTCAGGCCGGGAATTTTTTCCGAGGCGAGCGTGAGCGCAGTGGTGCGCTTTACGTGGTGGAATCCAGAACTGGGGCGGCGCGAACGGGGCGTGTTCAAGGTACTGAAGCCGTACATCCCGGAATGTTTCGCCGAGGACATGGAGTTGCTGGCAAAACTGGCGAAATATCTGGGCGCGCGCCACAGGGAATATGGATTTGCGCCGCGCGTGCTGCCTGACACCTTCCGCGATGTGCGGGACCTACTACAGCATGAAGTGAACTTCGCCCGGGAACAGGCCACGCTGGAGGAGGCGCATCAACTCTATCGCGGGGTCCGCGGGGTGCGCGTGCCGCAGGTCATCCGGCCGCTGTGCACATCGAACATAACAGCCCTCACTGAAGAGCATGGGAAGAAGATCACAGAGGCCGCCAGGCGTATGCCGATGTGGCGAAAACTCCGGCTTTCCGAGCAGCTGATTGAAGCCTTTATTGCCGTCCCGATATTTGCCACCGAGAACAAAGCGCTGTTTCACTGCGATCCCCACGCCGGCAACCTGCTCTATGACGATAAAACTGGAGAAGTGGTCATCCTGGACTGGGCGCTGACTGAGCGTGTCACGCAGGAGCAGCGGCGGCGCCTGGGAATTCTTTTTGTGATGGCGGCGTTGCGCGACCCAGTCGGTATCCGGCAGCAGATTGAGGCGCTGAGCCGGCAAAGGCGGAAGCTGGGCGCACGGCAGGCGCGGATCATCCGCGAGTGCGTGGACCGGTTTATCAGCAGGCTACCGCTTACTCGGCTGCCGGAAGCAGTGGACACCACTGACTTGCTGGAGGACATCGCTTTCAAGGGGGTTCGCCTGCCGGCGTCGCTCATCATGCTGCGCAAGGTGCTGTTCACCCTGGACGGCATACAGCACGATCTGGGCGCGGGCGAAATCGGGATGGCCGCCATCCTGACCCGCTGCGGTCTGCAGAGTTGGCTCACGAATTGGAGTAATGTGGGAGCGCCGCTCACCTGGCGCGACTGGTTGGGAGTGGAATGGAGCACCCTCTTCCTGGGCGGGCGCCTGTGCCGGCAGGCTATGAACGCGGCCCGCTCGGCAGTTGCTTAAACTCAACCACAGAGACCCGGAGTAACCCAAGAAGTGTGATACGCGGGAACGGCAGCTACGAAGTCGCCCCAACTGGCCTGGGGCCTTTGTGCACAAGTTCCTCCTCTGGATGAGCACTAGCTGGCGGAAAGGTTAGGACCAGTATTGCCCGAGTCACGCTGAGCGTGCCAGAGTGGGTAGCAGCGTCGCGTTCGGCATGGATATTACGACGGCGGGCTGTGCCGCTTCTGCTTTACGCTCGCCCTGCGCCGCCGGCTTCGTGTCTTCTGGTTTAGCCTTGCCCTTCGCAGCTCCGGTTTTGAGCTGTAGTTTCTTCCTGCCTTCGGGTTTGGCGGCTTCCTTAGCTGATTTGTTCTTGCCATCCGCTCTCGAAATCATTCGCGGTGGCTGGCAACCGGCAGCTTTCAACATTTCCACCAGGCTCGCCAGCAGCAATTTTTCCAGGCGCTTGAGATCGGGTGCGGCGTGTGAGTCGCCGGTGAAGCCGAAGTAAGTTACCCCGTTGTAGCTGAGGACGGCACAGTTGACCGCCATCTCGCCCCCGATGGGCACATAGGGATACCAGCTCAGCATCTTCTGGCCCAGCAGGTAAAGCGGGAATTGCGGGCCGGGCACGTTGGTGCAGACCGAATTGAAGGGAGTAATGGGCAACTGACTGATGACGGGCCCGGCCATCGCCTGCAGCACGGTGGGAACGATGCCGATCAGGCCGCCGGCCGCGCCGACGATTTCGGCGATGTGGGCAGTCTTCAGGAATTCCATGCGCTTGTGAACTGCAGCCAGCAGCCGGCGCGGGTTGCGAATACCCAGTGGGACCGTGACGGGCAGCAGGGAAATGCGGTTGCCCAGGTCGCGCGCGTTGCTGCCGTTGCGCACGTTCACCGGGACCATCATGCGGAACATGCGGCCGCTGACGGGATCGCCGTGGGCCTGCAGATAGCGGCGTATGGTGGCGGTGACCAGGGCGAGAACCACATCGTTGACCGTGCCGCCCCAGGTGTTCTTGATGGCCTTGATATCGTCGAGGGGAACCTCTGCCCAGACGAATTTCTGCGGGCCGCGGCAGATAACGTTGAAGCGCAGGCGCTCGGTGGGGGCGCCCATTTCTGGCAGCAGGCGGAGGAACTCGTCCGCAGGCCACTGCCTGCCAGCACCGAGGACTCTTTGGGTCAGGGTGACGGCCTGCTCCTGGGCGGAAAGCAGGCGCTGCACCAAGTCGCCGTAGGTGCTGACCCAGCCATCGAGCAGCAGGGTCAAATCGTCTTTGGTCGGCGGCGCGTGGAAGGGGAGCGGCTTCCTGGCCAGGCGGTGCCGAATGGGGGTTGGATCCATGATGACGTTCATCAACCCGACTCCGGCGATGCCGTCGGCCAGGCAGTGGTGGATGCGGGCGAGGATGGCAGTGCGGTTGCCCTCCAGTGGGAAGAGGGTGAAATCCCAGAGAGGATGCTGGCGGTCCATGCGCAGGGTGAGAATTTTGCTCACCGCGGTCTGCAACCCGGCTACCGTTCTACGCCGCAGCTTGATTTCGCGGACGTGGTTACGAATATCGAAGGTGGGATCGTAGTCCCAAGTCGGCAGGCCAATATTAAACGGTGCGGTGACCACACGCTGGCGGTAGCGGGGAATCAGGGGCAGCTTGGATTCGATGAAGCGGCGGCAGGAGGCAAGCGGAATCCGGCCTTCAAATATGTTCACCGAGGCAATGTGAAGGGGCGCGCCTTCGCGTTCCAGATAGAGAAAAATGGCGTCGCCCCAGGAAAGGCTCTGGACTTCTTGTTTCGACATAACAGCCTCTTTTGCTCTCGGGGCAATTGCGCCCCAGCCGATGGTGAGCTGCTACCCAGTCGCCGTGCAGCGTGGCAGCGGTTGGCGAAGCACAACTTCAGACCGAGCTCAAGCTTAAGAGGAATGAGACCGAGGTGCAGTGACGCATGACCTCCACCCCGGTGATGCAGGTCTCTGTCGGCGGAGATTAGCCTCAAGTTCATCTAGAAGCCGCCGGCGGGAAAGCGCATAATAGTGGTGCCGGAATCTGGCGCGGTTGCCGCCAAACGTCGCTCCCCTGCGCGCCGGCAGGGCGGACTCCTGCGCGGTACATGGAGAACAACGATGCTGGCAGCGGCACTTCCCAGACCTCACCTCTCCGCCAACATAGCCCGCCTGGAAATTGAAAACCTCGAGCGCCACGGAGTTTATCCCCGGCTTCACTTCGCGGGGCGCAGTTATACCAACCAGGAGGAACTGCAATATGCGGGAGGGTTGGCGCGCCTGCTCCAGGAGCGCGGCGTAAGCCCCGGCGAACGGGTGGCGGTCATCCTGCCCAACACGCCTGACCTGACCGCGTCGTTTCAGGCGATATGGACGGTGGGTGCGGTGGTGGTGCCGGTCATCCCCATGTGGACGGCGGCCGAAATTGGCCACGTTCTGCGCCACTCGGGCGCAACCGCCGCGCTGACTATGCCGCGGCTGGCCCCGCTAGTGCAGGAAGCGGGGCAGGGAATCGCGGCCCTCAAACATAAGCTGGTGCTGGGCGAGGGCGATGTGTCCGGCATGGAGAGCATCGCTTCCGAAGTGGCGAGCGGCAGTTCGTTGGAAACTCCTGCTGAGCGCTCCGCTGAAGATCTGGCGATGCTGCTTTACACTTCGGGCACAACGGCGAGACCCAAGGGCGTGATGATTACGCATGCCAATATTGCAGCCGCCCTGGAGAGCGCCACCTGCCTGAATCCCGACCTGCCGCGGCGCCCCATGCTGCACGTCCTGCCGCTCACGCATGTTTTCGGGCTGCTTATGCTGAAGCTGGCGAATGCATGGGGGTTGCGTTCCGTGCTGCTGGGGCAGTTCGATCCGGTGAAGGTATTCCAGCTTATCGAGTCACACCGGATCGGATATTTGCCCGCGGTTCCTACCATACTGGTGTACCTGCTGCATCACCCCGAGCGCGGGAAATTCGATTTGTCAAGCTTGTACCGGATGACCATTGGGGGGGCCGCGTTGCCGGAAAAACTGCGCCTGGACTGCCAGAAAGTTTTTCCTGGGCGCATCGAGCAGGGCTATGGACTTTCAGAATCGCTGGCTGTCGCGACGGAATACGACGATCACGAGCCCTACCGGCCGGGCTCGGCAGGCCGGCCTGAGCCGGGAGTGGAACTGCGGATTGTGGATGAACACAACCAGAGCTTGCTGGCCGGGCAAGGGGGGGAAATTTGCTTGCGCGGCGCCAACATCTGCGCGGGCTATTGGCAGGATCCGGAGGCGACGCGGCAAGCGTTCCAAGACGGATGGTTTCACACCGGCGACGTTGGGCACCTGGACGCGGATGGCTACCTGTACATCACCGACCGCAAGAAGGATCTGATCATCAAGGGCGGGGAAAACATCTCCTCGCGCGAAATCGAAGAGGCGCTGTATTTGCATCCCGCTGTGGCGGAAGCGGCAGTGGTGGGCATGCCTGACGCGGTGTTTGGCGAGGAAATTTGTGCCGTGATCCAATTGAAACCAGGAGCGGAGGCCAGCGACGAGGACATTCGGCGGCATGTAGGCCAGCATCTGGCCAGGTTCAAAGTGCCGCGCCGGGTGGTGTTCCAGGCGGCATTGCCCAAGAACTGGACGGGAAAGATTCAGAAGCGGGCCTTGCGCGAGCAGTTTGCCTCGCGACCCGCGGTTTAGGCCGTGGACCGGCGGCGCTTGCGTTTGGGGGAAGCTTTCAACCTTGTCTCCAATTCCGCCACCCGGCGGCGTAGAGACTTAAGTTCGTCGTCCTCGGAAGGCGGCTGAGGCTGTTTGCTGGTGAGGAATCGCTGCACAGACTCCACCGGAGAGAGCAGCGCCGACTGCATGTTGCCGATACGGTTCTGGACCGCGCTCTGCACCGCCTGGTAGGTGTCGAACGCGGATTTCAAATACCACATGATGAATTCCTGACGCGCCTGGTCGGAAGCAACGATCAGCTCGCGCAACAGTTCCAGCGGCAATCCGGTGGGCCTTTCTTTGGCATCTTCCGTGATGATCTGGGTGAGGGTGACGCGGGTCAGATCGCGCCCGGTCTTGGCGTCCTCCACGCGGACTTCCTTGCCTTCGCGGATGAGCGCGGCGATATCGTCCAGATTGACGTAGCGGCTGCCAGTGGTGTCGTACAGCCTGCGGTTCCCATACTTTTTGATGACGACGGCAGCGGATTTCATGACCGGCGGTTTCTCATGTGCGATGCAACAATCATACCATCTTATATTGGCATATGGACCCGTGCCTGCACATCCAGCTGGGATGACGCGGCGCAGTACGCCTTGTTGGAAACCGCCGCAAATATTCCAATATCTCCCTCATTTACAAGTGGTTACCTCTGATTTCGTTTTGGGACGCGATTATGCTGCGCTGCAAAATAATTTTGTGGAGGCCGTTGACAGAAGAGAGGGAGGCTCGTACTCTAAAGCTGATGCTGCAACGCAGCATAGGGAGGCAGATTATGCCAGCAGTTGCCAAGATGGAATCCTCCCGAACTCATTCTCGGGAGTCATCTTTCATTACCCTGCTGTCAGGATGGATGCAGCAGGGAGTAAACAGTTTTTTTGCCACGCAACGAATTCTTCTCGACCTGGCGATGCGGCAGAATGCCAGCGTGATGCACCTGCTGCGGGAACGCCTGGCCGATCCGCATTTCTCACCAACCACCATCCTCACCGAACTGACGGGAGAGGGCATGTCGAACTTCATCGAAGCGCAAAAGGTGCTGCTGAACCTGGCGCAGGAGCAGAACAAGATAGTCATGACCGGCGTCAAGGAGCGGGTAGGCGGTTCCGCCCCGGCCACGGCCATGACCGATCTGCTGCGGCGCAGCGTGGACACGTTCATTGACATGCAGCAGGAGTTCCTGAAGATTGCCGGCAAGCAGACGCACACCTGGGTGGAGGCAGCCAAGACGGGCAAGGCCTTCGACGGCGAGCGCCTGATTGAACTGGCTCGGGAGGGAATGGAGAACTTCGTGCAGGCCCAGAAGAAGTTCCTGGATGTGATTGCCGAGGAAACCGGCAAGGCCACCAGCGGCAAGCACACCAACGGAGCCGGCAAGAAGATCAAAAAGACGGAAATCGCCGAACTGGCGCGGCAAGCCACGGAGTCATTCATCGAGGCGCAAAAGAGCCTGTTCGACGTGGCCGGCCAGCAGATGAACGTCAACCTGAAAGCCGCGGGCAAGGCCATAGAGCTGATGCGGCCCTTGCCGCTGATGCCCCTGGCTGAACTGACGCGGGAGGGAGTAAAGAGCTTCGTGGACGCGCAGAAGGAACTCATGGGCGTCATGCTGAAGCCGCACAACGGGCACAAGCGTGCGAGCAAACCGGTTCGGCCCACCCGGCGTCCGGTGCGCGCGGTGAAGAAGGAGGCAGCCGCGGCAGCAGTCTAGGGCCGGGCCTGACGCTTCTTGACGCGATAACACGAGTCCGCTGGCGTGCCCGGCCAACCAGCAGGGTGCGCCAGCTTTGTGTTTCTCTGGCGGTGGCGGAAAAGAGAGGATACGGGTAAAAGTTGCATAGCGTTTTTCGAAAATTCAGTGTAGGCTGTAGCCGGTGAGGGGACCCGAAACCCGTCCTCACCCGGGATCTTCTCCCGCCCGCCCCCACGCGGCTACGGCTGGCCGCGTGTTCGCATACAACCTGGGGCCCGAAGTAGCAGTTCCAAAGTCGAGTTATGGCTGCGGGGCGCAACCACATCCGAGATCGGGCGGAAGCGAAAGTCACGCTCTGGACTGAGGCGCTGTTTGCCGCAGAGCTGCTTTTGCTGCACGCTACGCCGGTTTATTACGGCCTGGGCGTGCCTCACGGGGACAAGTCGGGAGTCGTCATTATTCCCGGCTTCCTGGGTACTGACCTCTACCTGCTGGAACTGCATTCCTGGTTAAAGCGCATCGGGTACCGTCCTTACTATTCGGGCATCGGGGTGAACGCAGAATGTCCGAACCTGCTGATCCAGCGCCGCCTGAATGACACCATCACCAAGGCACGCAAACAGACCAAGCGCCGAGTACACGTGATTGGGCACAGCCTGGGGGGGATCATTGCGCGCTCGGTGGCGGGGCAGCGGCCGGATGACATTGCCTCTGTAATCACGTTAGCCGCGCCTTTCCGCGGCACCGTGGCCCACCGCAGCGTGCTGGGTGTCGCGGATGCGGTGCGCAAACGCATTCTGGAAGAACATGGTTCCGGCGTTTTGCCCGGCTGCTACACGGGACGCTGCACTTGTGACTTCTTGGATTCGCTGCGTCGCCGCATTCCCGACGGCGTATTGGAGACCGCCATCTACACCCGCGTGGACGGCATTGTGGACTGGCGGACCTGCATCACCAAAAATCCGGAAGTGAACTTTGAAGTCTCCGGCACGCATGTAGGCATGGCGTTTAATCCTTCCGCGTACATTGTTATGGCCGAGCGCCTGGCCAAGGCGCAAGCGTTGGCCTAGTCAAAACCCTTTCACCGCCGAGAACGCAGAGCACGCCGAGATTTCATAAGAAGGGTGTTCTCCGCGATCTTGGCGTCCTCGGTGGTGGAACTCAGCCGATGGAAATCCCGCCGTCCACTGGGATTACAGCACCATTAACGTAGGCGCCGGCACGGGAAGCCAGATAAATTACAGCACCGGCCATGTCCGCAGGCTCGCCGATGCGGCGCAAAGGGCAAGTCTGCTCAATCCGAGTTTGGAAATTCTGCAGCAGGGCGGCGGTCATCTGGCTTTCGAAGGGCCCAGGAGCAATGGCATTGACAGTAATGTTTTTGCCAGCCAGTTTCATTGCCAGGTCGCGGGTAAGATGATGCACGGCGGCTTTGCTGGCGGAGTAGGCATAAGCCTCGTAGAAGGGCGGCTTCAGCCCGTCAATGGAGCCGATGTTGATGACGCGGGCAGGGTCAGCGGGCGTGGCGGTTTTTTCCAGCAAGGGCAGCAGTTCCCGGGTGAGAAAGAAGATGGATTTCACGTTGGTGTTCATCACCTTGTCCCAGCCGGACTCGGGATAGTCGGCGAGGGTCGCGCCCCAGGCGGCGCCGGCGTTGTTCACCAGGATGTGGAGGCGGCTTTCGCGCTTGGCAAACTCAGTGGCCAGTTGACGGCAGCCGGCAGCGGAGGAGACGTCGGCAGGCAGCGAGATGCACTCGCCGGCCTCACGCAGCAGCCTCGCGGCCTCATCACAGGCTGCCTGCTTGCGCGAGGAGATGTAAACCTTGGCGCTGCCTTCCAGCAGCCCGCGAGCCATCATCAAGCCGATACCGCGCGAGCCGCCGGTAATCAGGGCAACTTTTCCGGAAACAGAAAATAGATCAGAAACCCGAGCGGGACCTTGCGGTTTCATAAAACCTCACCCAGAAATCAATGGAATGCCGGGCCGCTTAGCTTAGCAGAATCAAATCTTTTTCACCGCCGAGACGCCTGGAACGCGGAATTGTTGACACGCAATCGAGATTTCGGTTGATATCAGAAACAACGAAGCCGGGGCCCTATCTCACCGGATGCCGTGAGGCCGGTCACAGACAGGTAGGGTGGAGCGCACTAAGGTGGACGCGACGGAAAGTGTTCCCCCGGACCCTGCCCGTTAACTCACCCTGAAAGCAGAGAACCGTTATTGAAGTCGGCGCGAGCTGAGCAGTCTGCCCGCCGCCGGGCAATCATTTTGGTCCATCTTATTGCCCGCCCAGGAAGAGCTCCAGAGTCGCGCACAGGGCTAAGGAGGCTCTGCCATGCGCAGAAAGCTGGTCATCCTTTCTCTTCTTATGTTGGCGGCGTTGCTGGTCCCCTCAGTGGTTTTCAGCCAGGTCGACTATTCGACAGCGACGTTGACCGGCACCGTCTTTGATCCGCATCATCTCCTGGTGGCGGGCGCCACGGTAACTATCAAAAATCCCAGTACAGGACTGGTCAAGAAGATCGTAACCGCCGCCGACGGCGAATACCGGTTCCCGCTGCTGCAACCCGGAACCTACCAGGTTCAGGCCCAGGCGCAGGGATTCGCGCATGCGGCGGCAACCGTTTCCGTTTCCGTGGGCCAGGTTGCCACCTACAACTTCAACCTGCAACTCGGAGAGGCGAGCGAGACGGTGGAGGTCTCGGCTCAGAGTGCGCTGGTAGAAATTGAGCAAACCCAGCAGGCGAATACGCTGGACCAGCGCCAGGTTGCCGACCTTCCCAACCTGAGCCGGAGTTTCACCGATTCGATTTACACTTTGCCGGGCGTCTCCAGTTCCGAGACGCCGCGCGCCCAGAATCCCGGCTTCTCCGGATTCCAGAGCTCGGGCTTTTCCATCGGCGGCAGCAACGGGCGCAACAACCTGGTGACCATTGACGGCGGGGAAAATGACTATGGCTCGGGCCAGCTCAGGACGCCCAATGTGCCCCTGGATTCGGTGCAGGAGTTGCAGGTGAACCGGAGTTCGTTCGCTGCGGAATTCGGGTTTACCTCGGGAACCGCCGTGAACATCGTAACCAAGACGGGGACTAACAATTTCCACGGCAGCGCCTACGCATTTTTCAGCAACGAATCCACGAACGCGAGCAACTACTTCGCGCCCCGCACGGGAAGCAAGGCCTTCGAACAGAATTTTGTTCCCGGCGTGACCTTCGGCGGGCCCATTATCAAGAACAAAATGTTTTTCTTTACCAGCTATGAGTACACGCGCACGGACACGCCGCAGTTCCGCAGCTACGCCACCAGTCCGGAGGCGCAGGGTATTCTTACGAACCTGCCACAGCAGAATTACGTGGCAGCGCTGGGGAAATCGGGCAATCCGCTGCTGATGGGCTTGGGGCAAAAGCTCGGCTTCATACTGACTCCGAGCAATTGGCCGGCAACCGGCGCGCTGCTCGATCACAACACAGGAACGTTTAACGACTGGAAGCGCTACCACAACTGGGTGACGCGCTGGGATTACCAGCCCAACGCCAGCGATACCTTCACCACACGCTTCTCGCTGATGAACCACGACCTGAGCCGCATGTACGTTCTGGATCCTCTGAATTCTCCGGACGATGCTACTACTCAGACGTGGACGGACTACACGCTGCTGGGCGGCTGGAGTCACATCTTCAATACAAGCTTGCTCAACCAGGTGCGAGTGCAGGCAGTGCCCAGTAATGTGGCGGACGTTCCCGTGGTCTTGCCGCACACGGCATACCTGACGCTGGGGGCATTGGGAAATTTCCAGGGGGAACACTATGAGCCGTATCACGCACGGCAGAGGCGGTTCCAGTTCGAAGACAGCGTTACCTGGACGCGCGGGCACCACACCTTCAAGTTCGGCACTTCTTACCGTCCGGCTAGCTACCAGGTGCGGGACGAGCTGTGGTTTGGCGGTGAGTTCAATTTCTACGACGGAGCCATCCCCCTGCTGGCGCCGGTAGCCCAACTAGCGCCCCAGGCGGTGACGCCGCTAGTGATGTTTAACCTGACGCATGGGCCGAATGGGGCATGCCTGACCCCGGCTGATTGCTACATGCAAATGACCCTAGTGAATGGCGTGCCAACTCCGATCTCCAACCGCTCGCTGGCAGCCACCAACATGAGCGCGATTCAAACCTTTAATTTGGGCATTCCGGTGGCCTATCGGCAGGGGTATGGCAACCCGGTGTGGGAGGGCTGGTCGCACAACCTTGGCTCTTACGTGCAGGACTCGTGGAAGGTGAGCAACAACTTCACGCTGGACTTTGGCGGGCGCGTGGATTGGTCGGCGGAAGCCTCGCCCATTCCGCACCATGTTTCCTATTCGCCACGGCTGGGTTTTGCCTGGAACCCGGGCAGCGATGGCAAGACTGTAATCCGGGGCGGAGGCGGGGTGTTTTACGCGCCGGTGAATTTCTACAACGATTACGTGATGAACCTGCTGGGTCCAAGCGGCAACTACATCTACCAGTTCGCCACTGATGTCAATCACATGGTTCCGGGAACCAAAATTCCGGCTACCGTCGCGCTTTGGGACTCGGCGATCAGCCACGGCATTCCGGTACCGCAGCTCAGCGCAGCGGACGTACAAGGATTCGGCTTTACTGTCGGGCCAGGCCAGCCGGGAAGAGTGGTGGTGGTTCCAGGAGAAAACTTCCAGGGTGTGCACTCCGTGCAGGCCAGTCTGAGCGTGCAGCGGGAACTAGTGAGCAACATGGCCGTGGAAGTGGCCTACCAGATGTATCGCGGGCTGCATGAACAGATCCCGTTTGACAGCAATGTGACGCAGATCCCCTGCAACAAGCTGGATCCCACCGCATTCAGTTCCGCGGTGGACCCGCTCGTCGGGCCGTGCTACACGCAGATCAACCCCGCGATTGTGCAGCTTGAAACCTATGGGTCCATCGGCAGCTCCATTTATCACGGGATGACGGCGTCGCTGACGCGGCGGTGGACGAAGGGGCTGCAGTTCCAGGCCAATTACACCTTCAGCAAAACCATTGACGATAATACTGACTTCAACAACAATTTCATGCCCTTCCGGCCCACCTACCTGAACCTGGAGCGCTCGCTTTCCACGTTCAACATTACGCACAACTTCGTAGCCAGCGCCGTATACGCCATGCCCTTTAAGGCGGGCGGCAACGCTTTGGCGCGAGTGCTGGCGGATGTGACGATTTCGCCGGTGGTCTCCGTACGTAGCGGATTGCCTTTCATCATCCGCGTTCCCGGACTGGAAAATGGAACCCTGGGAGAGTCCCTCTATGCGAGACCGTGGCATGCGGGGCGCAATACGGGAATCGGGCCCGGCTACAACAGCCTGGACCTGCGCTTTACCAAGTCATTCTTTATCCGGCGCGACCAGGGCACCAAGCTGGACTTGCTGGTGGAGGGAACCAACATCCTGAACCACACCAACTTCAGCGCGGTAAACGATGTGTTTCCGGCAAATCCCGAGCCGTTCCAGATTGGCTCGCAAACGGTGGACCTGCTGAACGGTCCGTACGACCTTCACGGAGTGAAAGGGCTCGATCCGTCGCAGCCGCTGGCATTCAAGTCGGCGAATCCGGCGCGGCATTTGCAGTTTGGGCTGAAGTTCGTGTTTTAGCTTCCAGCCAACTGGAAGCTGCGTTCACTCGTTGCGCACGGCCAGCAGGGGGTCAACACCGGCGGCGCGGCGCGCGGGCACGTAACTAGCCAGCAGCCCCACTGCGGCCAGGAGCAGCGCAGTTGCGAGGAAAGCGGCAGGGGAGGTGCCGCTCATCCCGTAAAGCAGGTTGCTGATGAAGCGGCCCAGCACAAAGGCGCAGATCAGGCCAATGGCCAAGCCAACGGAAAGAGTAGTGGCGCTTTGCCGCAGGATCATCAGCGCCACATCGCTAGGCTGAGCTCCCAAAGCCAGGCGGATGCCGATTTCGCGCACCCGCAGACCCACGGTATAGCCGACCACTCCATAGATTCCCACCGCACAGAGGAGGACGGCGACAAAAGCAAAAATCGAGAGCAGGCCAGCACTGAAACGAGCCGCCCACAGCGCCTGGTGAATCACTTCGCCGATGGGCCAGACGTTGGTGAGAGGCAAGTTAGGG
>DASSQB010000096.1:0-6977 GCA_035702725.1 Terriglobales bacterium
GATCTGCTGCGGAAGAAAAGGCCTCGCCCCTCACTGTGCGCATCGGCGGAATGGAATTCGATCCAGGTGGCTTTCTCGACTTAACTTCCTCCTTCCGCTCCACAAATGTTGGCAGCGGAATTGGGACGTCGTTTGGTACTATCCCCTTTCCCAATACGGCGGCAGGTCATCTCACAGAATTGCGTTTGAGCGCGCAGAACTCACGTCTCAGCCTGAAGATCACCGGCACGCGGGCCAACACCCAGCTCACTGGCTACGTAGAGACCGATTTCGGCGGAGTGCAGCCGAACAACGTCTTCGTCACAACAAATAGCACCACTCTTCGCATGCGGCTCTTCTGGGCGGATGTCTATCACGGTAAGTGGGAGGTTATGGGCGGTCAGTCATGGAGTTGGCTCAACCCCAACCGCAGCGGGGTCTCGCCAATGCCCGCGGACATTTTTTTCACGCAGAACATGGACACCAACTATCAGGTTGGATTAACTTGGACCCGAGCACCTCAATTTCGCGTCGTTTATCACGCCAGCCCGCGGTGGGCCATGGGGGTAGCACTCGAGGGCCCAGAACAATATATTGGCAGTAACGTCGCGCTTCCGGCGAGTGTCTCCTCAGCCTATGCGAGCCAGCTTAACACTGGCAGTCTGTCTAACACGCCAAACCTTCATCCTGACATCATTCCAAAAGTTGCCTGGGACAAAGATGTCGATGGGAGGCATCTCCACTTGGAGGCCGTGGGTCTTCTACGTTCATTCAAAGTCTTCAATCCCAGCAGTGGTGTTTCGTCGGTCGAAACCGGTGGGGGCGGATCCGTCAATGCCAACCTAGAAGTGCTAAGGAACTTCCGCATAATCATGAACACGTTCTACAGCGACGGTGGTGGACGGTACATCTTCGGTCTTGGTCCCGACGTGGTGGTACGGCCTGGCGGAACCCTGTCTCTGGTGCATTCCGGTTCTGGGATTGGCGGGCTCGAATACCAGATTCACAGTACCCTGCTGTCAGCCTATTACGGCGGCACATATTTCCAAAAGAATTTCTTCCTGGATCCCACGACAAAGACGTATGTCGGATACGGCTTTCCAGGGTCGCCCTCCAACCGGATGCTGGAAGAAGCTACCGTAGGAATGACTCAGACCATCTGGAAGAACAAAAACTACGGTGCCCTGCAATTGCTCTTGCAGTACTCTTTCCTAAAGCGGAGCTTGTGGTCGCCTGCCGCCGGTCAGCCTGCAGATGCGCATAGCCACCTCTGGTACACAGATCTCCGCTACATACTGCCTTAGCTACCTATCGCCACCCGAGCTCTCGGATCAGTTTCAAGCTTTCTCAAGCGCTCCGCTCGTGATCAAGTTACATGTGCTCGAATTAACAACGGGAGCGTAAAAATTCAATGGCCCAGTGGAGAGCCGTGGCTTCATCAATGATGGCCACCGGCAGCTTGCCGTCTTCATAAAAAAGCGGCCGCGCACCAGGGGAGCCTGGATCACGCGAAAGTAATCGGGGCTGACACGGATGCCCTCTGCCGTCAGGTCCTCGGAGGATTCGGCGGGACGATCTTCGATGACCAGGGGGGTGCTGAAGGGCTGGCCGGCGGCCGGCAGGGCTGAGGTGATGGCGGCAAGCTGAACTCCCGGAATTGCGTTCATGCGCCGCAGGCGGGTGGACCACCCTTGCCCGAACCCAATTCAAGGGGGTGCCCCACCCTTTGCGGTTTGTGCACAGGGTGGGAGTGAGAGGGTTTAGGTCGGGACCAGAGCTCGACGAATCGTGCGCCAGGGCCGACCAACGCTCAACAAGCCATTACGAAGCCGCGAGTCACACTTGCGCCCACCCAACGAAAAGCGCGTTGGGTGGGGCACCTTCTTGTGTCGTTCCTAAAGTGGAAGTGTATGCACCCGCTACCTGCTTCCGCCTGCCCTCCGAGAACCTTCCTGACGCGGAACGCTGCCGGCACGTGAAGGCGCCCAATCGCTGTCAAGGGCCCCGCCGTTAATACTCGTTCCAACTCCTTCAGACCAGGTCACAAAATGTTTCCGAGCCGAGGCACAAAATAGCTGTCAAATGTTCCATACTGGAATCAGAGCATGGGGATTGCCAGCGGGGTTATGTGGCGAGGAGAAAAAAGAGGGCCTGGGCGCAGGGGAGGCCCAGGCCCCAAGCTTTCCATCCTCATCCTCGGCTTAGGCGGCTGCTTTCTTGCCGGTAATGAGCCGCACAATCAGCGTCAGGATGATGGCCCCGAAGATCGCGACAATGATCGTATAGATCATGCCGCCGCTCGCGGCCATGCCCAGGCGGGACATGATAAAGCCGCCGATCAGAGCGCCCACGATGCCGACCACGATGTCCAAGATGAATCCGTAGCCGGCGCCGCCCATGATTTTGCCTGTAGCCCACCCCGCGATCAGACCCACAATGATCCACCACAGTATCGTCATAGTGTGCCTCCTATAGCGGCGGGAATTCTGCACTCAGGGCTACAGGAATGTCAACAACTCGCCGGTGGGATACCCGAGCTCATGCGTCCCGCAGGGCGATCATGGGATCCACCTTGGTGGCCCGACGGGCGGGAATGAAGCTCGCCACAACAGCGACGGCGAACAAGAGCAAGGGCACCAGCACAAATACGCCCGCATCATGCGGGCGCACACCGTACAGCAAGCTGGCCATGGTGGAGGCAGCAGAAGCAGAGAACACCACGCCGGCGAGGATTCCGGTAGCGGCGAGGACCACGCCCTTCTGCAGAATCAGTTTCATAATGTCGGCGCGCCCGGCGCCCAGGGCCATGCGCAGGCCGATTTCGCGGGAGCGCTGCCCGACCATGTAGGCGAGCAGGCCGTAAATCCCAATAGAGGCCAGCAACAGCGCCAGCAGGGCGAATGCGCCCACCAGGTCAGCAGAAAAGCGCCGGGGAGCCAGCGAGCGGCCAATCACATCGTTCATGGAAGACACATTGAACACGGGCAGGCCCGGGTCAACGCTCTGAATCTCATGGCGAATCTGAGGCTCAAGCAGGGTTGCGGGCTGCGATGTGCGCAACACCACACTCAGCACGCGCCCGGGAATCTGGTAGATCGAGCCGTAAATATGAGGAATGCCATCAACTTCCAGCCCATCGTGCTTGATGTTCTTAACAATGCCCACTACGGTGAACCAGGGAAGGTTGGGAGCTCGCGCGAAGCGAAGGCGGCGGCCGAGCGGATCACGCCCTGGCCAGAAGTGGAGAGCCGTGGCTTCATCAATGATGACCACCGGCAGCTTGCCGTCTTCATCGCTCTCCGTGAAGAAGCGGCCGCGCACCAGGGGAGCCTGGATCACGCGAAAGTAATCGGGGCTGACACGGATGCCCTCTGCTGTCAGGTCCTCGGAGGATTCGGCGGGACGATCTTCGATGACCAGGGGGGTGCTGAAGGCCTGGCCGGCGGCCGGCAGGGCTGAGGTGATGGCGGCAAGCTGAACTCCCGGAATCGCGTTCATGCGCCGCAGCAACTCGCGGGTAAAAGTATTCTGGTGGGCGATACTCAGATACGGGTCGGCCTTGGGATTGTTAGGCACGGGCAGCCAGATGTTGGCCGCAACTACCCGCGTAGGATTGAATCCGGGATTCTCCCGCAGCAGGTCACTGAGGGTGCGCAGCAGCAAGCCGGCTCCCACCATCAGAACCACCGCGAAGGCCAGTTCGGAAACGATGAGCGCATCGCGCAAACGGCCGGTTTTAGCGCTGTAGCCGGAGCCGCGGGCGCCCTCGCGAATGGCTAAAGAAATTGTGAAGCGGGTGGAGTGAATTGCCGGGGCGAGTCCAAAGACTACGCCGGTCAGAATGGAAATCAGCAGGGCAAACGTCAGCACCACCCAGTCAACACTTACCTCACTGAGGCGGGGGATGTTCGCCGGCACAAAGTGCAGGATCAAGCCGAGAGTGGAGACCGCGATGACGATGCCGGCGACGCCACCGATCAGGGAAAGAAGCATGGACTCAGTCAGCATCTGGCGCACCATGCGGCTGGGACTGGCTCCCAGCGCCAGGCGCACCGCCAGTTCCTGCTGGCGGCCTGAGGCGCGCGCCAGGAGAAGATTGGCAATGTTCAACGCCACAATAAACACGATGAGGATTACCGCACCCAGCAGCACCAGCAGCATCGGTCGCACGTTGCCCACCAGGGATTCCTGCAGCGATTCAACTTCAATGGTCCATCCCGCCTGCGGCGGATAGTCTGTGGCAAAGTCGTGGCGCAGCGCACCGGCCATAGCGCTCAACCGGGCCTGAGCCTGTTGCAGAGTCAGGCCAGGCTTCAGTCTTCCAATAGCTCCCGGCAGTATGCGGACGTTGCGCGCGGGCTTAGGAAAGGGGTCGGCGCTGTAGCCGGCCGTGGCCCACACTTCCACGTCGCCGGAAACCGTCGGCCCGGGATGGCGAAAGCCGGGGGGAAGAACCCCCACTATGGTATAGGGATCGTTGTCGAGCCTAACGGTACGGCCCAGAACGTCAGGATCGGCGCCATAAGCGCGGCGCCACACGCCATCACTGAGTACGACTGCGGGAGCGAAGCCGAGGGCAAAGTCCTGCGGACCAAACAGCCGTCCGATTTGTGGCGCGGCGCCCAGCATGGAAAAGTAGTTTGGACTCACGGCCAGCAATTCCAGGCGCTGGGGTTGCTTGGCGCCGGTCAAATTCACGCTGGCGGGGAAGGCGACACTCACGTCTTCAAAAACGCCGGCCCGGGTCTTGAGGTCCTCGAATTCGGGCACGGAAAAGGGGACATTGCGCGCGCCGACCCCCGGATTATTGAACGTGATCTTCACCAGGCGGCCCGGGCTGCGGTAGGGAAGCGAGCGCAGCAGGACGGCGTTGACGATGCTGAAAATTGCAGTGTTGGCACCCACTCCCAGGGCCAGGGTGAGGACCGCGATCACGGTGAAGGTGGGTCTCTTGCGCAACATGCGCAGGCCGTAGCGGACATCCTGGAGCAAAGTCCCCATGTGGGCGTTCTCCCCCCTTTTTGCGACCTGTAAGCTGGGCGTGAGATGCTGCAGGCGCGAAAACGGTGCAAGTTTCATACCAGAAGTCAAGGGCTGCTATGCGGTGCGGAACTACTGGCTCCAACAATTGTGCAAGATATTGTTATGGCTTCTGGCATTGTTCGCTTTCGCGATTCGTGTTCGTTACTGAGCAGGAAGAACTGCCAAACACGACGTGAACTGAGGCGCAAACAGGCTTGGAAGAGCGCAAAAATCCAATCGCTTCTGCTGCCGGCGCATCAATAGGCTTATTCACCAGATTCAGCTGTGCGACGAATCACTGCTCGAGCCTTGAAGTGGCTGAGCGATCAAGCTACGTCGTTGCACGAATGAGAAGGAGCGAACTAACCGAAAGAGAGAGAGGGGATGATGATTGCGAGAATCTGGCAGGCACGAACCCGGCCGGGCATGGGCAAAGCATACATGTCATATTTGGAACAGACTGGGCTGAAGGAATACAAAGGCACGGAGGGATGTAAAGATGTTCTCGTGCTGACCCGCGAGATTGGCGACGTGACCGAGTATGTCTTGATCACGCTTTGGGAGAGCATGGACGCGGTGCGCCGTTTCGCCGGGCCGGAGCCGGAGCGCGCAGTTTACTATCCTGAAGATGATCGCTATTTCCCGCAAGAAGAGCGGACGCCTTACGTGCGGCACTATGAAGTGCGCGGCAGGGAGTGATTTCGGTGGGCTTGGAATTTGGGTGGTATCTGACGCGGGCGAGAGCGCCCGCGCCACAAAGTTGTTGTCGAACCTACCCGCGCACGTTGATCTTAGAGAAGGTGAGCACGGCGCGGCCCGAAGTTGGGCGGCCGAACTGGGTGGCGGGCCGAAAGGTAGTCAGAATCAGAGTGCGGTTCAACTGGGGCAGAATCTTATCCGAATCCTTGGGACCGGAGAGAATGCGGTAATCCTCCACCCGGCCGGTGGAGTCCACGTAAGCTTCTACTACCAGCGAATCGGCATTGATGGAGCCCACGCCCATGCCCGCGAGCCCGGAAGACTGCAGCCGGGGCGGGGTGTAGAACATGAGCGGCACATCTTCACTGGAGGCCTGCAGAGGCGAGGGCAGGGCAAAGAAGCCGAGCAGCAGCCCGAACACCACGACGGCGGCTACCGCGCCCACTGCCGCGGGCACAATGATGGCGTCCAGAGCATTCTGCAGACGAATCCACATGCCGGCGAAGTAAGGCCGGCGCACAGCGGCGGCTTCCTGGGAAATGGCTACGCGCAGGCGCAACGCCAAGTCGGGCGGAGCCTGCTTGCGTCCCAGCATTCCCAACAGCCGTTGGGAGTGGGTGAGCAGCGTATACTCGCGGCTGCACTCGGCGCAGGTGTTCAGGTGCTCGCTGACGGCGCGCATCTGCTTGCCGCTCACCGCCCCGTCCAGGTAGGGTGAGAACAATGTTTTTGCTTGGGTGCAGGTCATGACGTCACCTCGAGCCGGGAGGCCGCGTCCAGCGTTCCCGTCGCCCGCGGGCGCTTGCGCGTTTCCGGCAGCAGCAGGCCCAACTGCGGGCCGGCTTGGCGGATGTACTCCGCCAGCCGCTGTTTCAGCGCTTCCCGTCCGCGCGTGAGCCGCGATTTCACCGTGCCCAAGTTGGTCTCGGTGATTTCCGCGATCTCCTCGTAGGACATCTCCTCCAGATCGCGCAGGATCAGGGCAGTGCGGTACGGTTCGGGCACATGCTGCAGTTCCTGCTCCACCCGCGCCCGCACTTCTTCATGCATAACGCTGTCGAAGGGAGATTCCCGCGGATCCACCAATTGCGCCCGCAGTTCCTGCCGTTCCGGATTCTGCTCGGGCACATCCACCGAGGTTTCACGAGCCTTATGGCGGAACCACCAGCGCCGGTGATTGGAGGCTTCGTGCACCGCGATGCGATAGATCCAGGTCTTCAAGCTCGATTGTCCGTTGAAACTCTTCATGCCCCGGAACACCTTGAGAAAGACTTCCT
>DASSQB010000097.1:0-16854 GCA_035702725.1 Terriglobales bacterium
AACGTTTTCCCGCACCTGAGCAGATGCTGGAGCGCATGCGCGCCGCCGGCTTTCGGGAAGCTTCCTGGGCGCCCTGCACGTTCGGCATCGCCGGCCTCTACCGCGCCAGAAAGTAAACCCATACTTTGTGGCGCGGCCGCCCCTTCGGCAGGCTCAGGGCAGGCTCCCGCCCGCGAAACGCCTTCCGCAGGAAGGCGTCATGCTGAACCGCTTCAGCGGTGAAGCATCTCGCGTGCACTGCCACTTGATTCTTAATTCAGGAGGGGCAATCTTGATGTCGCAGGTTGATGCGATTCGAAGAACCTGAATGCAGCTTCGCCTCCTGTTTCAGCTTGCCGAGCGGACAGACGACTCGGCAGCCAGGGCCCTCTGCAGCTCAGTTCTGAAGCTGTCTTCCAGCGCCTGCTCGATGGTGAACTGTATCACTTGCTCATAGTCGCTGCCCAGAAAAGAGCGCAGCCGGGAGGTGTCCATGGTATAGCTGCCGGTCATATACGGCACCACTTCCGGCGGAATTCCCGAAATATTCAATCGCCACAGCGCACGCAAAACCGCGCCAAAGAGCAGGCGGCTTGGCACCGGCAGGAAACGGTTGCCGGACCGCCGTATGCATTCGCCCACCGCCAGCGGTTCGCCTCGGCCGGCTACATTCAGAATGGTGAGCTGCGGGTCGCGCGCCGTGCGCCGCAGGATGTGCGCGATCAGCCGCGCCACGTCGTCCACATGCACGAACTGGAACGGATTCTCGCGGTAGCGCCGTCCCAGCGGCAGCATGCAGGGGAGGCGTCTGCCCTTCTCCCGCCAGCGCGCCGCCCGCGCGCTGCTGCCCGTGGGTGTGCCGCGGAAGGCGCCCAGCAAATAATTATTCACGCTGGCGCCGGCGTAGATGTGCGGCCGCAGGATGTAAGTACGGCAGTCGTACAGTTCGCGCGCCCGCTGCTGCGCTACCAGGTCCGATTCCCGCTTGTGAATGGCATACGGCAAGGTGTGCCCGCCCAGGGGAAAGTCTTCCTTCACCTGCCCAGGCAGATCGGAACCGTAAGCGGAAACGCTGCTGAGGAAAATGAACTTGCGGACCTGGTCGTGGTCCCGGTTGACCTCGCTGATGGCTTCCATCACCCGCGCCGTGCCGGCCACGTTGATCTGCCACATGCGTTCGACCTCGATAACGCCGGTGCGTACCGGGTCAATCACAAACGCCAGGTGGACCACCGCGCTGGCGCGGGTTTCGCGCAGCAGTTCGATCAACTGCACCGTGCTGGCTTCTTTTCCCAGATCAACGCCCGCAAAGCGGGCTAGACCGTCGCAGGCAGGCGGCCTCATGTCCACGCCCGCAACGGAAAAGTCCGGCAACTGGGGAAGCAAGCGCATCCCCAGATTGCCGGCGATCCCCGTGATCAGTAAGGTGGGCCGTGCCTCAGCCATGGTTGGGAGCTACTTCTGAGGCGGCGTCCCCGGCTTCCCGGCCGAAGGTTTGCCGGCTGGCGGCAGCTTAGGGGCTGTTGCTCCCCCGCGTTGTGCCGGGCTCGCGAAATAGGCCTGGTTCAGGTCCGGCTTTACCGAGCCGATCATGGCTTCCATCTGCTGGCGAAACGTTTGCTGCTGCAGCAGGTTGCGGATTTCCCCTTTCGCCTGCTCCAGCGGCACCATCTGCTTGGAAACTACCTTGTAGATGTAAAACCCACCGGGATCATCCAGCAGTTCTGAAACCTGCCCCGCCTGCAGTTCGAACACTTTTTGATGATTGGTGGGCAGTCCTTCGCGCGTCAGCTTGCCCAGGGTGACGTTGGGCGACTGCGACTTGATGCCGGCCGCTTCAAACGCCTCCTGCTGCAGCTTCTGGAAATCGCCCCCTCCCGCCGCCCCGGAGTGAATTTTTTCGGCCACGGTCTTCATGGCCGCCTCGTCCGCAGCTGTGTCCACCTTGGGCGGCGCCGCAGCGCCGGCTTCCGGGGCATGTTGTTTTGATTTTGGAATGAAAATCCGCAGCAGCTCAACCTGCTGAAAGCGGCTAGGATTGTCCTGGTAATACTTGGCGATCTGCGCGTCGGAAATGTCGCCCGCTTTTTTCTGCAGGTTGCGCGTCAGGTTCTGGGCCAGCAGCTGCAGGGTGGCGAAGCGCATCATCTCCTGGAACTGCGGATCCTTGTCCAGGCCCATGGCCCGAGCTTTCTGGGCGAACAGAAGCAGGCGCGGATAAGCTTCCGCGAGTTGCCTTTTGGTGGGAAGCGGCATCTGTGGGTTAAGGGCATCGGCCAGTTTTTCAAACTGCGCCCGCGTGATCACCGTTTTGCAACCGGCCGGGCTGGCCGGTTTGGCTGCTGTTTTGGCGCTGCCTGCCTTGCCGGCGGCCGGCGATGAGCACAGTCCCTGAATGGTAATCACTGCGGCCGTGGGTGGCACCTGGCTGGCCGGCACCTTGGGCGCGGGCGCTTCGTCCTCCTCCTGACGCGGGCCCTGTTGCGCGACGGCGGTCAGCTTTGCTCCCGCCCGCGCCGGGGATGTGGCCGGCACCGCCTGGCCCAGCGCCAGCGGGGTCAACAACAGCAGGCTCAGCCAACAATAATGCTTCACTTGAAACCTCCGGTGGAATGGCGTTCAGAAATCCTAGCATACAGGGTGGGCAGGAACGCTGTGACCTGTCCCCGGTTGTGGAGTCTACCGACCCGGCGGCAGCCACACCTCGGCGCCGCCAGAGACCGGCGAACTGAGCACGTGGGGGGTGATGACCACCATCAATTCGTCATCTTCAACCTGCTTGTTGTTGGAGCCCATCACCTGGTTTACACCCGGCAACTGTGCCAGGCCAGGAATACCGCTCAGGCTTCTCTGGTCGGTGGTGGAAACTGCGCCCACCACCACTCCCGGTTCGCCGTTCTCCAGCGTGATCATGCCCTTGTACTCGCGCTGAGAGATGACCGGCACTCCGTTGAAGCTCTGCCCCAGCAGGCTGCGCAACTGCATCTCCATATCCAGGGTCACGCTGGAAGTGCCGTGAATGGCGGGCTTGGCTTTAATCGTCAATCCCAGGTCCTCGTAGGAGAAAGAGGGAAATGGGGTCTGGAAAGAGCCATTAGCAATCACCTTCGAGAGCGCCGGGCTGTTCAGAATCGGCGCGAAGCTGGCGTTGAGGATGGGATAGCGCTCACCCACGCGTAAGGTAGCGGGATCGGACTGCGAAGCGTGCAGGACCACGTGCTGCAGGGTGCTCACCGAGGACTGGTTGTCGGAAAAGGCGGCGCTCACCTGGGGAATCGTCAGCCCCATCAGGGTCAGGCCGCCGCCGAAGGTGGCGAAAGGCTGGGAAAAGATGCCGCCTGCTTGGTTCTGCAGTTGCGCCAGCAGTCCCTGAAGCGCCTGGCTGTTGGCCGCATTGATGCCGCCGCTGGCGATGAACTGGTTGATGAGCTGCTGGATGTTCTGCCCGCCCAGGAGCGCCAGCGCGCCTGCCGGAATGTTGAACATCTTGAACTGCAGCGGGATATTCAAGCCCAGGGCATGGGTCAGGGTGCTGCTCACTTGGTAGAGCTTGATGTCGAGCAGCACCTCCGGCCGCTGTTCATCCAGACCCTCCAGCAGGCGGGTGGCGGCTTGCAGCACCTCCAGGGGAGCGCGCACGGTGATGGTGGAGGTGGCGGGCTGCTGCGACACAAAGCGGATCTCAAACAGCACCCGCAGCAGGTTCACCACATCGTTGAGCTGCTGGGGCGTTGAGGCATTGGGGATGTAAATGGTGCGCAGCGCCATGCGGTCGAACTGGCGATGATTCTGCGGAGAGTCGGCCGCTACGATGATCTGCTTTTCCGAAAGCGGCGCCCAGAAGGTGTGGGTGACGGCGCCCGCCGCCTGCATGGCGGTGACGAAATTCACGTTGTCAATGTCGAAACTCACGCGCCGCGAGGCCACCGAGTCGTCAAGCGTGGCCGTGATGCCGTAGGCCGCCGCCACCTGCTCGAGCAGGTGGCGGGAATCGCCGCGGAAGCGGAAGTCGCGGCCGCCGGCCTCCGGCTTGAGTTCGATGGTGCCGGCCTGCGCCAGGACGCGAGCGTGCGCGGTGGCGGCCTGCGGCGCCCACTCGCTCAGTACGTCGCGCAGGCGCTGCTGCGCGAACTGGTTGTCGGGATCGAGGTTGAGGGCGCTGCGGAATTCAGCCAGGGCCTTGGTCTGCTTGCCCGCCAGCATTTCCGCATTGCCACGCTGCAGGTGGTCATAGACCATCTGCTGGCGCGCCACTTCGCGCGTGGTCATGTACTCGGGACGCGAAGGGTCGAGGCCGGCCGCTCGCTCGAAAAGCTCGTAGGCCTCCTGGGTCTTACCCTCGGCGCGCAGCTTCACCCCGCGGGCAAACGCCCGCTCCGCGGCTTTCCGCTCCTTGGCGGTGACCGGGTGCGGCATTCCGCCCGGGGCGGGAGGAGTGTCGCTGGCGTAGGCCGCCAGGCTGCAGGCCAGAATGAAGCTGATCAGGATGCGCACTGTTGTAACCTAGATTTTACCCGCCCAGAGCTGGTTTGGCTGCGCGGATAGCACCTCGAAGTTCAATAGCGGCAGTGGCCATAGGGACAGGCTCCGGGCTGGAGGGGGAGCCGGTTGATGAAGGCCACCAGGCGCCAAAAATTAAGGTTTCAGAGTTTCAAAGTTTCAAAATCACTATCCCCTCGCCTGACGCCTCGGAACCCGACGTGAAACCTTGGAAACCTTGAAACTTTCGAAACCTTGAAACCTTGAAACTTTGAAACCTGGACCTCGAACCCGCCCTCACAAATTGTCACCTTTATGTCCCTCCGTCAGTTCGCTGCAGCAGCCCACGCAGGCATCTGGCTTATGGACCAGAAGGTCGGCCATGGAAAAAATTCCCGTGGCTACGGCCAGAATGGGGCTGCCAACCTCGCGGGCAGCTTCAATATCGGACGGGGTATCGCCTACAAAGCACACCCGGGCGGCGCCGCCCAGCCGCTGCTTCGCCTGCTCTATGCCGTGCCGGAAGATATCCCGCCGCAGCTCCCGCTGATTACTGAACGAGCCGAAGGCGAAAAATTGCTTGATCCCGGCGGCCTCAAGCTTCATCCAGCCAATGGGCTCCAGATTGCCGGAAACCACCCCCAGGAGTTTCCCCTCGTGGCGCAGTTTGTTCAAAAGGTCACGAATGGAAGGGCAGAGCTCGGGCGACATGCCGCCGGCGTTGCGGGTTGCTGCGGCGCACATGCAGTCAATCGCCGCCGGCAGCTTGCTTTCGAATTCCGCATCGGAGAGCCCCGCCCGCCGGGCCACGGCGCGCAGGATGCCCAAGTCAGTGTTGCCGTGCACGGGCACGCCGTCAATTTTCGAGTCTATGCCGTACACCTCGCGCACGGCCACATGGAAGGCGTTGTAATGCACGCCGTCGCGCGAGTTGAGCAGGGTCCCGTCAATGTCAAAAAGATAGGCGTCGGCCGGCGGCAGCACGCTTCCGGCTTGGCGGGAAGAAGCCTTCACGATCTCTGCGGGCGTGTGTCAATCCCGCTTATTTGCCCACTTGCTCCACCATCAGCCGTTCGATGGCGGTGGCGCGCCCGCTCTGTTCGTCGCAGTCAATCAGGGCCGCGCACAGCTTCACGTTGCCGGTGGCCGCCTCAAAGCGCATGGGCAGATTCTTCAAGAAGCGGGTGATGATCTGCTCCTTCTGCACTCCGATGACGCTGTCGTAGGGCCCGGTCATGCCCACGTCGGTCAGATAGGCGGTGCCCTGCGGCAGGATGCGCTCGTCGGCCGTGGGCACGTGGGTGTGGGTGCCGATCACGGCCGTCACCCGGCCGTCGAGATACCAGCCCATAGCGATTTTCTCCGAGGTGGCCTCGGCATGAAAGTCCACCACGATCACCTTAGCCTTAATGTTCTTCAGCAGCTGGTCGGCCACGCGGAAGGGATCGTCGTTGGGCGACATGAACACCCGTCCCTGCAGGTTGACCACGCCATAATTCACGCCTTCATGGCTGCGACCTTCGAAGACGCCCGTTCCCGGCAGGCTGGCGGGGTAATTGGCGGGGCGCAGCACGCGCCGAGCTGGGCCGCTGCCGTTGGCCGTCTCGAAATACTCCATGATCTCGCGCTTATCCCAGATGTGGTTGCCGGTGGTGATCACATCTATGCCCAGCTCGAGCAACTCTTCAGCCAGGCTGGGGGTGATGCCGAAGCCCCCGGCAGCGTTTTCGCCGTTGGCGATCACCAGGTGCACGCCGTGTTCCGCCACCAGGGCTTCCAGTTGCTCGCGCACGACGTTGCGCCCCGGACGCCCGAAAATATCGCCAATGAAGAGAATGCGCACGTGAGTTCGACCGGGAATGCTTAAATTTTGATGGTATCACGCGCGAAATATTTCATTATTGGATTTCCGCGGCACGCAGAAAGTCATAATTGCCGGAGGGATTCAGCTCGAGGCTGTTCACCCGCCGCGTGTGCACCAGCACATTGTCCAGGTACCACAAATTGATATAGGGCAGCTCGCCGGCCACGATGCGCTGGATTCGGGCGTAGTCCTGCTGACGCTTCGCTTCCGCAAGTTCCTGCCGCCCCTGGTCAATCAACCGGTCCACCTCAGGGTTCGAGTAGTAGCTGCGGTTAGCTCCCCGGGGCGGAGTGTTCGTCGAGTAGAACACGTGCTCGAAGATGTCGGGGTCCTCATTGCCCCCGATCCAGCGCAGGGAGTAGAGCTGGAAGGCGCCCTTGGTCACGTCGGCGTAGAAGGTGGCGAACTCGAAGGTGCGGATGTCGAGCGCAATGCCCACCTCCCGCAGCTGCTGCTGCAAAACGGCCGCCATCAGGCGCGTGCTCTCCTCGGTCGAGCTCTTCATGGTCAGGTGAAAGCGCACGCCGTTCACGGCGGGGTAGCCGGCCTCATCGAGCAGCCGGCGGGCGCGCGCGGGATTGTAGTCGTAGCGCGTGACGTCCGCGTCGTAAGCCCAGCTCTGCACTGGCAGGATGCTGGCCGCCGGGCGGGCCATGCCCCGCCACAGGTACTCGATCATAGGCTGGCGGTCCATGGCGTAGGCCAGCGCCCGCCGTACCCGCACATCCTTCAGGATGGGATCGCGCAGGTTGAAGGCCATGTAGGCGTAGATGGTGCCGGGCCCGGTCTCGATTGCGAGCTGCGGGTCTCGCTTGAGCGCTACCACCGTGTCCGGGGTAAGCGCGTTGATGGCAATATCGGCGCTGCCCTTCCGCAACTCCAGCGCGCGCGTGGTCGCATCCGGCACCACCGTGAAGCGTACCCGCTCCAGCTTCGGCTCCGCGCCCCAGTAGTGGTCATTGCGCTCGATGACCACCTCCTTGTCCTGCTGCGCGGAAACAAACTTAAAAGGCCCGGAGCCGACGGGATGCTGCGCCAGCTCCGCTCCGCTGCCGTAGGGGACGATGCCGATGGCGCCGTCCGACAGGTTCCACAAGAGCGTGGCCTGCGGCTGGGTGAGGTGAAAGACGACCGTGGAATCGTCGGGCGCGGCAATGCGGTCAATGTACTGGTAGACCGTAGTTTTGGTCGTCAGCAGCTTGCGGCTGAGGATGGAGTCGAAGGTCCACTTCACGTCGCGCGCGGTGAGCGGGCGCCCGTCGTGGAAGCGCACCCCCTTGCGCAGATGGAAGATATAGGTGGTGGGATCGGGCGTCTGCCAGCTCTCGGCCAGCCAGGGCCGCAGCTCAAAGCGCTCATCGCGACGCACCAGCGAGTCGAAGAGCAGCGCGTCAATGCGCTCCGACTGGGCGTCCACTCCGATGCGCGGATCGAGGTTGGTGGGGCTGCTCTCGATGATCATCACCACGGTGCGGGGATCAGGGCGCTCGGCGCAGCCCAGGGCAAATAGCAGGCAGGCCGCCGCCGCCGCACCCCATGTCATTCGGAGCCAGCGCGAGCCGCGCGTAGTGAGGCGAGCGCGACCGAAGAGCCTGCCTTGAGCCAAGCGGGACCTGTGCATTTTCACGGATACGAAATTTTTCCCAGAATAGCAGGCCGCGAGGCGCCCGTCGCGGAAGGGATGTTGCCCGGCCGCCGGCGCCAGGTCTGGTAGGCGAGAACCGCAAAGGCCACGGCCTCCTTGGCCTCGGAGGGCAGGCCGAATTCGTCGCTGCGGCGCAATTGCAGGCCGAGCGGCGCCAACCCCTCGGCGAGCATCCGCAGCAGGGTGGGGTTTTTAGCGCCCCCGCCCGAGACAATCAATTCGGCGTAGCTGCCGCGCACAAAGCGCCGGATGGCGTCGGCGATGGAGCGCGCGGTCAGCGCCGTAGCCGTGGCCACCACGTCTTCCTTACGGGCGCGCCCGCAGCGCCTGAGGAAGGCGCTCACGAACTCGCGCCCGAACTCCTCCCGCCCCCCCGTTTTCGGCGGGCGTCTGCGGAAAAAGGGCTGGCTGAGGATTTCCTCCAGCACTTCTTCGAGTACGCGGCCGCGGGCGGCAATGCGCCCGCCGCGGTCGTAAGGCCGGCGGAAGAGGCGCTCCGTCACCGCATCCATCACCATGTTTCCCGGGCCCGTATCGAAGGCTACCACCTGCCCGGGCTTTGCCCCCGCCGGGATGGCAGTCAGGTTGGCGATTCCTCCGATGTTCTGCACGATGCGCCCCACCCGCTCATCGCGGCAGAGCAGGTAGTCGAGGAAGGGCACCAGCGGCGCGCCCTTCCCCCCGGCGGCCATGTCGGCGGGACGGAAGTCTGAGACCACGGGCGCGCCCACCCGCACCGCCATCACCGCCGCTTCGCCTGTCTGCCAGGTCACCGCCAGCCGGCGCCCGAGAAAGGCCTGCGCCTCTCCCTGGTGGTAGAGGGTCTGGCCGTGGCAGCCGACGAGTTCTACCTTCACCTGGAATTTGCGAGCGGCGGCCAGCACCGCGCCCGCGTACAGGTGGCCGAGCAGGAAATTGAGCCGGGCGAGATCGGCCACCCGCGCCCGCTCCGCGTTCATGGCGGCCAGGATGGCGCGTCGCACTGCCGGTGGGAAGGGAAACTCCAGGTGGCCGAGGAGCGTGAACCGGGGGCGCTCGCCGGCGAGCTCGACCAGGGCCACATTGATGCCGTCGGCCGAGGTGCCGCTCATCACCCCAGCGACAATCACGCCCGCTCCCCGGCGGCAAAGGCCTCCAGGCGCACCTGCTCGCCGAGTTCCCACAGCTCGCGCGTGATGCGCTCGATCAGTCCGGACCGGGGAGGAGGCGAGGGGCGCTTCAGCTCGCGGGCCCGCTTCTTGAAGGCGAGCACGCGGCGGCTGGCCGCCGCCAGCCGCCGGGCGAACTTCGGGTCGCGTTCCGCTTCGCGAACGACTGCCTCGTAAGCGCGCAGGGCATTCTCCTCCTTCTGGCACACCAGGTACATGTCCGCTCCCGCGCGCAGGGTTTGAACCGCGGCCTCCCCAATGGGCGCCGCCGCCAGAACGCCGCCCATATCCAGATCGTCCGAAAGCACCAGTCCCCGGTAGCGAAGTTTTTGCCGCAGCACGCCCGTGATCCATTTCTGAGACAGAGACGCCGGGGTTGGCTCGCGCGTTACCGCCGGATAAGCGGCGTGGCAGACCATCACCATGGGCAGCCGGGAGCGCAGCCGGCGGTAGGGAACCAGGTCCTCGGCCCAGAGGGTTTTCCACGACTTTTCGATCACCGGCAGGTGATGGTGGCTGTCGAGTGAGCCCGCGCCCAGACCGGGGAAGTGCTTGCCGCAGCCGAGCACGCCGGCCTCGTCCAGCCCGGCGAGGAATTCGCGGCCGTAGAGAATCACCTCCCTGGGATCGACCGAGACAGCGCGGCTGCCCAGGGCGGCGCGCGAAGCTTCGAACGCCAGGTCGAGCACGGGAGCAAAGTCCACATTGAACCCGAGGCTCCTCGCCGCTTCGCCGATCACGCACCCGTGGCGGCGGAAGAGACGGCGGTCGCCGCTCGCGAACACCTCGGCGGCGGCGGGCGAGGGCCCGAGCAGCTGGCGAAAGCGGTCCACCGTCCCGCCTTCCATGTCCACCGCCAGGAAGGGCGGCACCCGAAGCGCGCGGCGGCACGCGCGCAGGAGCTCCCAGGTCTGCCGCGGAGTCTTAAGATTGCGCGCGAAGAGCGCCACGCCGCCCGGCTGCAGCTGATTGAGCAACCGGCGCCAATGCGTCGTGGGCTCGGCCGCAGCGAAGCCCATGACGAGCAGCTGCCCGGCCTGAGCGCGGATGTCGGCGATGGTTCTGAGCATGTTGTTCTTTAGCGCCGGCCTCCAACCGGCTGTCGGGCGGGCGCCTCGCCCTCCATTCGGGCCGCTGGGACGGCGGCGCTACGGCTGCAACTGCTTTTTCAATTCCGCCAGCAGGTTCAGCGCCTCGAGCGGCGTCAGACGGTCGAGGTCGGCCTCCCGCAGGCGCTCGACGATCTTCTCCGAAAGCGGGGTGAACATGGTGAGCTGGACGGATGACGGCTCCTCCCCGGCCAGCTCATCGGTCAGCCGCTGCTCGGCGGTTTCGTGCTCCGCAAGCACCTGGCGCGCCCGTTCGATCACCTCCGGCGGCAGGCCGGCGAGCTTCGCCACCTCGATGCCGTAGCTGCGGTCGGCCGCTCCCGGCTCCACCTTGCGCAGGAAGACGATTCCCCCGCCCGTCTCCTTTACCGACACATGACAGTTCGTCACCCCCGGCAAACGGTCCGCCAGCTCGGTCAGCTCGTGGTAGTGGGTGGCGAACAGGGTTTTGGCGCCGGTGCGGGCGCCGAGGTACTCGATGGCCGCCCAGGCGATGGCCAGCCCGTCGTAGGTGGCGGTGCCCCGCCCCACCTCGTCGAGCAGGATGAGCGAGCGCGGGGTGGCGGTGTTGAGGATGGCCGCGGTCTCGGTCATCTCGACCATAAAAGTAGAGCGTCCGCGAGCCAGGTTGTCGCTTGCCCCGATGCGGGTGAAGATGCGGTCCACCAGCCCCAGGCGCGCCCGGCGGGCGGGCACAAACGAGCCCATCTGGGCCAGGATCACGATCAGCGCCGTCTGCCGCAGGTACGTGGACTTCCCCCCCATGTTGGGTCCGGTCAGGAGCAGGATGGTGTCGCTGGTCGAGTTGAGATAAAGATCGTTGGGAACGAAGCGTCCGGAGGAGCCGGTCAGCTCTCCCCGCTCGATCACCGGGTGGCGGCCTTCGACGATCTCGATGTCGCCGCTCTCATCGAGTTCCGGCCGCGTGTAATGGTGGAGGGCGGCGGTGTGGGCGAAAGAGGCGAGCACGTCCACCTCCGCCAGAGCCAGCGCCGTCTGCCGGATGCGCCGGGCCTCGGCCGCCACCGCGGCGCGCAGCTCCGCGAAAATGTTCCGTTCGATCTCGATGATCTTCTCCTCGGCGTCGAGGATCCTGGCCTCGTACTGCTTGAGCTCCGCGGTGGTGAAGCGCTCGGCGTTGACCAGCGTCTGCTTACGCTCGTAATTGGCGGGCGCGAGATGCAAATTGGCTTTCGAGATCTCGAGATAGTAGCCGAAGACGGAGTTGAACTTGACCTTGAGCGAGCCGATGCCGGTGCGCGCCCGCTCCCGCTGCTCGAGCTGGGCCAGATACTGCTTGCTGTTGCGGCTCAGGTGGCGCAGTTCATCGAGGGCCGCATCCACGCCGGAGGCGATGACCCCGCCTTCCGCGAAGGTCAGGGGCGGCTCGGGGACCAGCGTGGCCTCGATCTTCTGCCTGATGTCGGCGAGCTCATCGAGCGCCGCCTCCAGACTCGAAAGGCGCGCCGCCGGCAGCTTCCCCAGCGCCAGCTTCACGCCGGGAATCTTCCCGAGCGATGCCGCCAGGGCCAGCAGATCGCGCGGGCTGGCGCTCTCGAGCGTCACCCGGCTGAGCAGGCGTTCGAGGTCGAGAATCCCGGCGAGCGCCCGCCGCAGCTCCTCCCGCGCCACGGTTTCCTCGAGCTGGCGCTCGACCGCGTCCAGGCGGGCGTTGATCTCCTCGAGATCAACCGATGGACGCAGCATCCAGGCGCGCAGCAGGCGCTTGCCCATGGGCGTCTCCGTGGCGTCTATCGCCCGGAAGAGCGTGACTCCTTCGCCTGCGCCGGCAAAGAGCGGCTCGACCAGCTCCAGATTCCGCACCGTGACCGCGTCCACGACCAGCGCGCTGTGGCGTTCATAGAACCCGATGCGGTCCACGTGCTCGAGCGCTCCCCGCTGGGTCGAGCGCGCGTAGTAGAGGATGGCGCCTGCGGCCGAGATGGCTGCTGGCTTGCCCGCCAGGCCGAAGCCCTCGAGCGAGAGCACGCCGAAGTGGTTTTCGACCAGGGGGATGGCGTGGTCGGGAGCGAACACCCAGTCCTCGAGCGGCGTCTGGGCCCAGGCGGCCCCGCCGTCGCTCGCTTCGCTCCCCGGCCCCTCGAGCAGGGGCAGGGAGGAGGCGTAGAGCACCTCGCGCGGGCCGAGCTGCGCCAGTTCCTCCTGCACCCGGCGTTCTGCTTCCTGGCCGCGGAACTCGGTGGCGCGGAACTCGCCGGTTGAAAGATCGAGGGCGGCAAAGCCCACGGCCTCGCCCGCCGTCGCCACGGCGGCGAGAAAGTTGTTTTCCTCCGAGCCCAGGGTCGCGTCCGCCGCCGTCCCCGGCGTGACCACGCGCGTCACCTCGCGCCGCACCAGTTGCTTGGCCAGGCGCGCGTCCTCCATCTGGTCGCAGATGGCCACCTTGAAGCCCTTGCGGATCAGGCGCGCGATGTAGTTGTCGGCGCTGTGGTAGGGCACGCCGCACATGGGCACGGCCACGCCCTTTTCCTTGTTGCGCGCGGTGAGCGTGATCTCGAGCTCCCTGGCCGCCACCTTGGCGTCCTCGAAGAAGAGCTCATAGAAATCGCCCAGACGGAAGAAGAGGAGCGCCTGCGGGTGTTCCTTTTTGATGGCGGCATACTGCCGCATCAGCGGGGTGGAGGGCTCGCTCAGGCTCATGGGGAGAATCTGGCGGGATTATAGCGTGGCAGAAGGCGAAGGAGGACCCGTTCCCTACCTTCCGGCCACACGAAAGTCTGTGGAAAAGCCAGCCGAAAACCAAGCCCAACCCCCGAGGACGCAGAGGACGCCGAGAAAACGTATTTCATGTTCAAGGCCAGTGAAGGAGCAATTGCTCAACGAGGCAGGGTGATTCTCAGGGGGGATTGGAAATCAGGTTATCTCTGCGCTCTCGGCGTCTCGGCGGTGAAAAAAGCCTCGGCCATTGACTCCCTGCCGCCCTAAGGTGTTTTCTAAAGCAGATGGAACTGCGCAAGGACCCGATTACGCGTTCCTGGGTGATCACCGGCGATGCGCCCGAGGCGGCGCGCCGCGAGGAAACCGCCTGCCGCTTTTGCCCCGATGCCGGCAGCCCGCCCCAGGTCGTCTCCTCTATGGCCAGCGTTGACGGCGGCCCCTGGTCGGCGCGCGCCGTCGTCCACCCCGCGCCTATGTACCACATCGAGGGCGACCCGCAGCGCCGCGGCGACGGCATCTACGACCGCATGCGCTCGGTGGGGGCGCATGAGGTGCTGGTCGAGAACATCCGCCACGACCGCCAGCTGTGGAACGCGAGCGACGCCGAAATCGAAAAATTCCTGCTCCTCGCCGGGCAGAGGATCCACGACCTCAAGCGCGACCGCCGCTTCAAGTACGTCAGCATCTTCAAGGACTACGGCGCCGCCTCGGGGCAGGAGTTCGAGCACCCCACCTCGCAGCTCACCGCCACCACCTTCGTACCCCGCCGCGTGCTCTACGAACTCAGGGCGGGGCGCGACTACTTCGTGCAGAAGGAGCGCTGCGTTTTCTGCGACATCCTGGCCCAGGAAGAGCGGCAGACGGTGCGGGTCATCGAAATGCGCGGCGACTACACCGCCCTCTGCCCCTTCGCCCCGCGCGTGCCCTATGAAACCTGGCTTTTGCCCCGCAGCCACGAATCGTCCTTCGAGCGCCTGGCCTTGAGCCGGGCGGGGGTGCTGCTCGACCTCGCCGCCCTGCTGCGCCGCACCCTTATGCGCATCCGCTCCATCACCGAGGACTTCCACCTGGTGCTGCACACCTCGCCCAACAGCACCCACCGCTCCGAGGTTCTGGGCTACTGGAAGACGATTGACGAGGACTACCACTGGCACATCGAGATTTTGCCGGTGATCGGCGGGCGCGCCCGCTCCTACACCTTCAAGGAGGTCTACTTCAGCCCCCTGAGCTCGGAGACCGCGGCCCGGCGCCTGCGCGAGGCGGCGCCGGGATACTGATTGAAGATTGAAGAATGAAAAATTGAAAAACCAGCCGTCAGCACTCAGCTATCAGCATTCAGCCCTGCAAGCCCGGCCCCGGGGAGAATGACGACCCGCAGGTACTCTCAATTCCTTCCTGAGACTCCAATCCTCAAACGTGCTTGGCTGAGTGCTGACGGCTGAATGCTGAGTGCTGGTCTTTCCATTCTTCATTCTTCAATCGTCATTTACTTCGCTTCTGCCGGCTTCAGAGCCGTCCGCGGCGGCGCCAGCCACAGCACCTTTCCATTAGGACCGTAAAATTTGAGCACCGGCTGCCCGCCCTCAATCGTCCACTCTCCCTGTACCCTGCCGCTCTGGTCGGTGAGCACGAAGGCGCGCGCCCGCACGCCCTCGGGCGGATGGGGCAGAATGAAGCCGTGGTCAAACTCGTTCTGTCCGGCAAAAGCCGCGGTCAAGAACACGCCCAGCGCCACCGCCAGCATGAGTGCCGCTGCCCGCCACCACCGTCCCTGCTTCTCCAGCCGCGCCAGGCGTTCTTCCAGTGCGCCGCTTGCCAGCTTGTCCATAGAGGCCTCCTTTTTGCGACAATACTTCCTGCTGGTTTCGACGGGCGGGCGGGCTCGTCGTTAGCGGCAAAAAAGCAGGAGCGCGATGACCATTCGCCGCATGAAAACCTACACCGGGCAGACCGGTTACGTGTACCAGTACTACTTCGTGGGTAAGCGCGAGGCCCTGGCCGATGCGCCGGAGGCTCCGGCCACCGAGTACATCTTCGACATCACCCCCGACCGCAAGACCATGTTCGCGGTGAGCATCTTCGTGCGCCGCGAGGCCCTTGCCGCCTGGGCCGCCCAGCACGGCCGCCCGCTCACCGACTCCGAGCAGTACGCCGCCGCCAAGATGCGCCTCTTCCAGGCTCTGGATGAAATCGAGAATCTGCGTTCCTCCAGCCGCCGCCTGCCCGTGGACGCCGCCAATGTCACCGAACTGCTGGCCGGTTTGGGAGTGGAATAGATGAACCATATGAGCAGATGAACCGTGTGGGCACGGGCGCCTCGCCCGCGATGGATGACCCGCCTTGTGCACGCTCGGTTCTGGGTTTAGCCTTCCCGACTCCCGACTCCTGGTTTTGTGACCTCCATCACACACGCTTGTGACCACCCTCGCTGCCCGCCAGCCTTCCTGCACCCTATATAATCAACAGAACGAAGCGAACCGCGCGGCGGGATGTGGGCCCGCGGACTAAGTCAATCCATGCCCCTTTTTTGGCTGCGAGTCGCGGTGGTGCTCTACGGCATCGGCTTGGTCTACGCCCTGCTCATCCTCGTGCGGCGCAGCGACCTTCTGGGCCGTATCGCCCTGCACGCCGCCGGCCTGGCCATGGTCTTTCATTTCGTGTCGCTCACCGAGGCCTTCGCCGCCGAGCGCACCCTGCTCCTCGCCTCCATTCACAATTCGGAATCGCTGCTCGCCTTTGTGGTCATGGTCGGCTTCATGCTGGTCTACTGGCGCTACCAGACGACCACGCCGGGGGTGTTCGTCTTCCCTCTGGTGTTTCTTCTGACCTTCGTCTCCGCCATGGGCGGGCAGAAAATTGTGCTGGCCACGCCGCTGGTACGCAACGGCTGGATCATCGCCCACATCGTCATGATCTTTACCGGCTACGCCGCCCTGGTGCTGAGCTTCGGCGCGAGCCTCCTGTATCTGGTGGGCGAGCGCGCCCTCAAAGCGAAGCGCCCGGGCGGCATTCTGGGCAAGCTGCCGCCGCTTGAGGTCATTGACCAGATCGGCTACCGCTCCCTGCTCCTGGGATTTCCCTTCATGACCCTGGGCCTGGTGGCGGGGTCGGTGGTGGCCCAGGCCAAATTCGGCGCGGTTTATTTTCGCGATCCCAAGGTGCTGCTCTCGGTCCTGATGTGGGCGGTCTACGTGCTCATGCTCTACACCCGCTGGAACTCGGGCTGGCGGGGACGGCGCGCCGCTTACCTTGCCACCTTCGCTTTTCTCGCGGCGGTGGTGGCCTGGGCGGCCAATTTCTTCAGCGGCGTGCACCGCTTCGTCTCGCCATGAACTTCGTCCTCATCGGCGTCAACCACACCACCGCGCCCCTCGACGTGCGCGAGCAGCTGGCCATTCCTGAATCGCGTCTGCCCGAAGCCATGCGCCGCCTGGCCGACTACCCCGGCGTCGAAGAGGCCATGATCCTCTCTACCTGCAACCGGGTGGAGCTTCTGGCCAACTGCGACGAAGGCGCCGACCTGCGCGGCTTTCTGCGCGACTATTTCCAGGTCGACCCCGGCCGCTACGCCCACTCCCTCTACGAGTACCGCGAGCGCGAAGCCATCCGCCACCTTTTCCGCGTGGCCGCAAGCCTCGATTCCATGGTGGTGGGCGAGCCGCAGATTCTCGGGCAAGTGAAGGAAGCCTACGCCATGGCGCGCGCGGTGGGCGCCCTGCGCAGCCAGCTCGATGCCCTGGTCTCGCGCTCCTTCGCCGTCGCCAAAAAGGTGCGCAGCGAAACCGAGGTCGGCTCCTCCGCCGTCTCCGTGGCCTCGGTGGCGGTCGAGCTGGCCAAAAAAATCTTCGGCTCGCTGCAGGGCCGCGTGGTTTATGTGGTGGGCGCGGGCAAGATGAGCGAACTTGCCGCCCGCCACCTGATGGCCCACGGCGCCGGCACCGTCTTCGTCGC
>DASSQB010000098.1:0-5018 GCA_035702725.1 Terriglobales bacterium
CGCCCACACAACGGGCACCTGCCATGTGGGGACGGGGCTTGGCCCTGTCCGCGCGGGTCAAAGACCCGCGCCCACACAAGCGGAGCCAGGTGGAGTCGAATATGCCTCGCACTCGTTTTCTCGCCGCACTCTTCTGTGCCACCATCGCACTTGCCCAAAATCAGCCTCAAAACCAGATCAGCTACAAGTCCGCGCCCAACGCCAAAGAGCGCGAAACCCTGCTGCTGCGCGACTTTCACCCGCAGTCCATGATGCATGCGCGGGTCACTCCCATCCACCGCGCCAGGTTCCCCGTGATTGATGTGCATAACCACATTAACGACGCGATGGGCATTGACGAGCACGTGCCGCCGGAAAAGGTCATCCAGGTAATGGACGCGGCCAACGTGCGCACAGTCGTGATTCTCACCGGCCAGTGGGGCGAGAAGTTGCAGCGCGTGGTGGACGAGATGGTGAAGCCCTATCCCGGACGCTTCATGGTCTTCACTCAGATTGATTACTCAAAAATTGACGACCCCAAGGCCATGGTGGCCGACCTGGACGACGCGGTGCGCCGCGGCGCCCGCGGAGTGAAGGTGCTTAAGGATCTGGGCCTTCAGGATCGCGACAAATCGGGCAAGCTCATTCCAGTGGATGACCCCCGCCTCGATCCGGTGTGGGAGGAGTGCGGGCGCCTGGGTATTCCCGTCTCCATTCACGTCACCGACCCTGAGGCCTTCTTTCACCCCATTGACGGCAACAATGAACGCTACGAGGAACTGATCGAGCATCCTGACTGGAGCTTTTATGACCACGGCTTCCCCAGCAAGGAGGAAGTCATGGCGCAGCGCGACCACATGTTCGCCAAGCATCCGCACACAACTTTCATCGCGCTGCATGTGGCCAACTGGCCGGAGAACCTGGATTATGTCTCCCAGTTGCTGGATCGCCTGCCTAATGTCATGACCGAGTTTGGCGCGCGCGAGGCCGAATTAGGACGGCAGCCGCGACGGGCCCGGGAATTCTTTTTGAAGTATCAGAATCGCATCATGTTCGGCACCGACGGCCCGCCCAGCGCGGAGATGTACAGCAACTACTTCCGCTGGCTGGAAACCGACGACGAGTACTTCGACTACTACGGTTATCCCGGGCAGGGACGCTGGAAGATTTACGGCATGAAGCTGCCGGACGCGGTGCTGGAGAAGGTCTATCATCGCAATGCAGAGCGGATTTTTGCCCAATTCAAAGGTTTACCTGGTTCTTCATCCGGAGGTACAAAATGAATACGGCCTGGTTGCAGCGGCTAAAGCCGCATTTCTTTTCATTCTCTTCGGCACGGCTGAAGCCATGCCCTGATGCGAAGCAAGTCTGGACTGTTAAACGTGGGAATGTCCGCGCCGCACTGGTTGCGCTGGCTGGACTCCTGTTGTTGATGGCGGCCTGTTCGAAGCAAGCGTCGCAAGCGGCCCAGGAAGAAGGTGGGCCGTCGCCCGTTTCCATCACAGTTACTTCGGGAGGACCGGTCGTGGTGCGCACAACGACCGCCGAATTTGACGTTCTGCCCTCGGGCTATGTGCAGGCTTCGCTGCTGAGGGAAGGCAAGAAGCTAACGCTGGACGAGCCGCAGGGCGGCAGCGACCTCGCCGTCATCGGCGGCAAGGAAGTGGATTTCAAACTTGACTTCAGCCAGGCCAAGATTACTGGCGCGCGCGGCAAAATGGGCCGCGGGCGGCGGGTGGAAATCCCTGCAACAGCAGCCAACGCGGCTGGCTTGCAGAGCACCTTCGCCATCGAGGTCTACGATGACTTCCCCAACCTGGCCCTGACCACGGTGCAATACAAAAACGCCGGCTCGCAGCCGGTTGCGCTGGACCAGGCGATCGCCCAGCGGCACCGCTTCAACGCTTCGCTGGCGGATGCCAATGCCGCTCCCTACGACCTGTGGTCCTTCCAGGGCTCCAGCTACGACTGGGGCAAGGACGACGTCATCCACGTCTCGCAGAAATTCAGCCAGCCTAACCTGATGGGCGCGCAGCACAAGAACGGCCTGGGCGGCGGTATTCCCGTGGTGGCGTTCTGGACCCGGTCAGTCGGCGAAGCCATCGGCCACCTGGAAACTCTGCCGCTTATCCTGTCCCTGCCCGTCAAGGTGGCCGACGATGGCCGCATCAACGCCGATCTGCAGGTTGAACCGGCAACGACTCTGCAACCCGGCGAAACCTACTCCATGCCGCGCAGCTTCGTCGCGGTCTACAGCGGCGACTACTACGAGCCGCTGCGGCTCTACTCCACGGCGCTCGGCCGCGAAGGCTGGAACCTGCCTAAGCCTTCGAACGAAGCCTACAACGTGGCCTGGTGCGGCTGGGGATACGAGTTCAACGTCACGTCCAAAGATATGCTGGGCACCATTCCCAAACTGAAGGAGATGGGCATCAAGTGGGCGACGCTCGACGACCGCTGGTTCAACAACTACGGCGATTGGGAGCCGCGCAAAGACACCTTCCCCGGCGATTCCATGAAGAAGATGGTGGCCGAGTTCCACAAGCAGGGCATGTACGCCCAGCTCTGGTGGCTGCCCCTCGCGGTGGAGGATGGCCAGGGCCGCTACGAATCGCACCGCTACGGGATAGCGCAAGTGGTCAAGGAGCACCCAGACTGGCTCATCCTGGACAAAAACGGCAAGCACGCACGCATGGTGCGCGACCTGGCGGTGCTCGATCCCTCTCTGCCGGAAGTGCAGGCCTACTACCGCCAACTGACGGAGCGCTTCATCCGCGATTGGGGCTTCGACGGCTCTAAGCTGGACAACATCTACACCGTGCCCGAGTGTTACAACCCCAAGCACCACCACAAGTCACCCGAGGAATCGGTGAACGCCATGGGCGAGGTGTACAAAATCATTTATGAGACCTCGCGCTCCTTGAAGCCGGAGAGCGTCACCCAAAGCTGCCCCTGCGGCACACCGCCCAGCCTGGCGTGGCTGCCCTACATGGACCAGGCGGTCACCGCCGATCCCGTGGGCTCAGTGCAGGTGCGGCGGCGCATCAAGATGTATAAAGCGCTGCTCGGGCCGGAGGCGGCAGTGTACGGCGATCATGTAGAGCTGACCAAAATCAACTTCGCCGGAGCCAACCAGGAGAGCGACCTGGGCCGCGATTTCGCCTCCACCATCGGTACTGGCGGCGTGGTGGGCACCAAGTTCGTGTGGCCTAACCCGGGACCGCACTTCAAGGACGTGAACCTCACACAGGACAAGGAAGAGTGGTGGAAGAAGTGGATCGGCATATACAACCAGAAGATGCTGTCGAAGGGTGTGTTCCGGAATCTGTATACCATCGGCTATGACACGCCGGAGGGATATGCCATCGAGAAGGAGGGCAAGATGTACTACGCCTTCTTCGCACCCCAAAACTCGAAGGGCTACCAGGGTGAGGTGCAACTGCGCGGGCTCGGACAGGGCACTTATCACGTGCGGGACTACGCCAACGACAAGGACCTGGGAGCAGTCACAACCAAGAATGGCAGCGCTACGCTCAGCGCCGACTTCCCCGATCATCTGCTGCTGGAGGTGAGCAAGCAGTAGGCAGCAATTCGCCTGTTTGGCGTCATCCTGAGGGACTTTAGTCCCGAAGGATCTCGCGTGAAGTCAGGAATCCTGTTGGCAGTTGCACGCGAGATGCTTCAGGGCTGAAAGCCCTTCAGCATGACTCCGGCACTCGTAAGTGCTCCTGAAAGAAGTGCTCCACATTTCGGCGGTCGCGGAAGGCTTCCGTGCCCCCTGGCATGGTAGTGGAGAGCGCGCCCGCCAGGTTGCCGTAATGCAGGCAGGCGCTGATATCTGCGCCCTTCACATACCGGTATAAGAACCCGGCATCGAAGCTATCACCCGCGCCCACCGGGTCCACAGGCGTGACCTTCGCCGCGGGAGAGCGGAACTCTTCCTTGCCGCGCCGTGCCAGCGCTCCCTGTGCCCCCAGTTTGACGGCCAGCACGGGCACGCGCTTCGCCAACCCGTTCACCGCAGCCTCCAGAGTTGCCGCACCGGTAAGCCGCAGCGCTTCGCGCTCATTGGGTAAAAACACGTCCACATGCGGCAGCACATCAAACACGCCCTCCCAGCGATCTTGCGGATCATCGTTGGTGTCGAAGGAGGTGCTCAACCCGGCGGCTTTCATCTCGCGAAACAATTCGGCTACCTGCGGCTGTAACTTGGGCTGCAGGAAAAAACTGGAGAGGTGGAAGTGCCGCGCCGATTTCAGGAATTCAATGTCGAGGTCGGCCCGGCTCATATCCGACATGGTGCCGGGATAGGTAAGAATCCGCCGTCGCCCATCATGCTGCAGAATCACGGTGAGACCGGTGGTGCGCCCGCTGGCTTTCTTCACATGCGAGACATCCACTCCAGCGGCCGACAGGCGCTGCAGGGCAATCTCTCCCAGCGGGTCGTCGCCAATGAGAGAAGAGAAAGCAACCCGCGCGCCCAGAGCGCCCAGGTTGTGCGCCAGGATGGCGGAAGAGGACCCCAGCGTGACCATGAGGCCGCTGGCCAGGAATTCGCGTTCCGTGGGCAGTTGTTCGGGGAGGCCGTAGAGGATGAGGTCGAGGTTCAGCTCCCCGGCCACGGTCACGTCAAAGCGAGGCATGTTGCGGCTTCTCGTCCGCCTCCAGCACGACCACGCGCGAGAGGTTGCGGGGCTGGTCAGGATTGAAGCCCTTCTTCAGCGCAGTGGTAAGGCCCAGCAACTGGCCGGCAACGATGTACGGCGCCAGCCGCGCGTACTCCGGAATATCAAAACCGAGCTCCACCAGCAGATCAGCGTTCGACCGCGCCCGTTCCCCGGCCGTATTGGTCACAACCAGGGTGGTCGCGCCCAGTTGCTTCACTTCTTCCAGAACATCCAGCTCCGCTTCCTGGCCGCTTTCCGAAAGCAGAAAAGTAACCAGCACCTCAGGGCCAAGGATCGCTTTCGGGCCGTGGCGGAACTCCAAGGTATGGAAGGGCTGGGCGTAGGAACAGGACATCTCGGTTATCTTGAGCG
>DASSQB010000099.1:0-4668 GCA_035702725.1 Terriglobales bacterium
GGCGCCGGTTTCGAAGTGGTCAAAGCGGCCGTGGAACAGCCCTACAAGCCGGCGACGCTCCTGCTCACTGCCTACCCTGTGGCGCAGCAGGAATGGTCGGCCCGCGGCGCCGACGGCCTGCTGGAAAAACCTACCGAGATGTCGTCGTTGCTGCAGACAATTTCGCAGTTGCTGACGGCAGAGTAAGAACTACTCCAGCAAATCCGGCTGCTCGCGCGTGATGCGTTGCCAAAGCGGCTGGAACTGAAACCAGCCCGCCTGGTGATTGCCGATCAGATCGCGGGTGGCGCGGGCGTGTTCAGGGTCAATCTTCACCGGGGTGCCGGCGGCTTCCGCCAGCAGTTGCGCCTGGCAACTGCGGTCCATTGTAATGAACCACCACACCGCTTCCTCCACGCTGTGACCCACGGTGAGCAGTCCGTGATTGCGCAGGATGACTGCCTTGTAATTGCCCAGCGCCTGAGCGATGCGCTCGCCTTCGGAAGTTTCGTAAACCACGCCGGTGAAGTCGGCGAACAGGCCGTGGTCCTCATAAAAGGCGCAGGCGTCCTGGGTGAGGGGATCGAGCAGGCGGCCCAGGGTGGACCAGGCGCGGCCGTATACAGAATGGGAGTGGGCCGCGGCGATCACATCCGGGCGCGCCGCATGCACGCTGGAGTGGATGGCAAAAGCGGCCGCATTCACGGGATATTTGCCCTCCACGACCTGGCCATGCTGGTTGACCAGGATGAGATCGGAGGCGCGAATCTGCCCGAAATGCATGCCGAAGGGATTCACCCAGAAATGGTCGAGGCGCTCCGGATCGCGGGCAGTGATGTGGCCGGCCACGCCCTCGTCGAATCCGTAGGCGGCAAACAGGCGGAAAGCCGCAGCCAGGCGTTGCTTGCGGTGGCGGCGCTCTTCCTCTTTGCTGGCGAAACCGGGGCCTTGGGGCATGTGAAAAACATTGGCGGGTGCGGTGGCCATGGATCTCCTCCTGGGAGCGCGACAGAATATAGTCCGGGAACACTCGCCACGGCAAGGGAGAAGGACAATCAAGCTGCGTGCGGCACAAGGCCTGTTCTCTACCCCAGGTAGGGTGCACAAGTGCAGGGCAGGTTGGCGCCTTCAAGCAACAACGGCGAGAACGTGGGCGCCCGCCGGGCGGACTTCCCCGGAAGTGTGACAGAAGGAAGCCCGCACCAGCCAGCGGAAGAGCAAAGCCAGGTTACTCCTTGTCGTATACGGCGACGCTTTTCGTCCTCTTCCCTTGGGCGTCCTTTCCCGTGGCGGTTACTGTCCGCGACTTGCCGTCGGGGGACAGTTCAATGGTACCGGCATTGGTGACCTTGCCGCCCTTTTTCACCTTGAAACCTAAGTGATGTTTGCTTCTCCAGTCGTAGGAGCGCATGTCGGAATTTGGGTCGCCGGTGACGGCATAATCCTTGCCGTCGAACTTCCCTGTCCACTCGTTATGAGCTGGCTTCCCTGAGGCGTCTGTCCCATCTATGGTGACTTTCACGCTATCACCGGAGGCCTCGTAAACGACGGTGCTGTTCTTCGCGCCGTTAGGCGCGAGCTTTGACTTTGCCTCATTCAGCTTCCACGTGCCCATAAAGCCCTGCTGGGCGAAGCAAAGTGTTGTCCCAATGAAGCACACGGCCAGAGCAAATACGATTGTTCTTATCTTCATGTTCTCTCCTGATTGCGAAGAAGGATGGGGCCCGATGCGGTGCGGGCCATTGTAGTGCCCGCCGGTGGCTTCGGCAACTTACAATTCAAATGGCATTTTGGCAGTTCCTTCCAGACGACTGGCAAGGAGGACCCAGAGGCATGGGAGCGGTCCCGAGGCGAGGCACGGCTGCATCGGTATTTGAGCTAAGACCATAGGTTGCACGATTTACGAAAATCGGGGGCCGGCCCAGGATTCCTAAAACGGGAAACAGCTCACTTTACCCTGTGACCCTGCTCACCACTCAATCCCGAGGCAGAACCTAGCCTGAAGTGTAGCTCGCGCTGTCATCGTAGCTCCTGCCGCCGAGCCCCAGCGGTAGGGGAGGATGCCATGAAGAAGATGGCAGCTGGGTCATAACGATGTTTTCTCCTCCCGACATGCTCCCGCCGACAACCGTTAAGGAGACACAGTGACCTCTCTCTATTCGCGAAGAACTTTCCTTCAAACCACGGCCATCGCGGGAGCCGCGCTCGCCGCACCACGTCACCTGCTCGCGTCTGAAACAGCGGTCGCCTCCACACCGCCGGTCAAGCCTGCCTTTCCAGTCGTGGACTATCATGTCCACCTGAGCGACCAACTATCCATCGAGCAGGCCGTCAATCTGGGCAAAGAGCGCCAGGTGCAGATCGGCATCGTGGAGCATCCCGGTCCGGGTTATAAGATCAACACTGATGCCGAGCTCAAACAGTACATCGCCACTCTCCGCAACTATCCCGTCCGCATAGGCCTGCAGCCGGTTTATCCCGGCTGGTCAAAAGCCTTCTCGAAAAGTCTTCTGGACCAGCTCGACTACGTCCTCATGGACGCCCTCACGCTCCCCAAGCCCGATGGCGGCTGGCTCGCGATCTGGCTAATTGACACCATGGTCGACGACGAACAAGCCTTCATGACCCGTTACCTGCAGTTCATTGAGCAGGTGCTGACTACCGAGCCCATCCACATCTTCGGCTGGCCTACTTTCCTCCCCGTGCCCATCGCGCGCCAATACTCCGAACTCTGGACAACGCCCAGGATGTCGCAAATCATTGACCTGGCCCAATCCAGAAAGATAGCAATCGAAATTAACGAGGTGGCGCACGTCCCCGACGAACGCTTCATCGCGATGGCGAAACGAGCCCGCCTGAAGTTCACCTTCGGCACAGATTCCCGCACCCCGCAAAATGCCATGCACTTCTATTACTGCTACCAAATGGCCCAGAAATGCAGCCTGACCGAAGCAGACATGTTCCTGCCGAAGAAGAAGTAAGCCGCTAATTGAGCAACGGGAGAGAAGAGGGGAAATGGCGCGCCCTGAGAGATTCGAACTCCCGACCTTCTGGTTCGTAGCCAGACGCTCTATCCAACTGAGCTAAGGGCGCGCTGCTCTTCCATCTTAACAAACCCTGCCCCGCAGACAAACCCTTGCTGCCCAGGCCAGGACGTCGCCTGGACAGTGTCAGGCCGGCGGCGCGCGATGGCGCTTCGGCGCTACCGGGCAACACCATTATCCCTCCTCATGAAAATCAAGTATCCGATTCAGGCTTTCCATATTCCAATTCTGCATAAGCTGTTGAACTCTGGCGAAAGGAACGTTCAACTTGTCTGGCAACGCATTTCTGAAAACACTCGGCATCGAGCACCCAATCATTCTGGCACCGATGGCGGGAGGTCCGGGGACGCCGGAACTGGCGGCGGCGGTGGCCAATACCGGCGGGCTGGGCTCGCTTGGCTGCGCCTATGAGACCGCCGACCAGGCTGCCGCCACTATTCGCCGCACCCGTGAACTGACCAGCAAGCCGATAAACGTCAACCTGTTTGCCGGCGGCTTCGACGGTGCGGTGCAAGTTGATCCGCAGCCCATGCTGGCCATATTGGCGGAAGTTCACCGCGAGCTGGGGCTGGAGCCGCCCAGCCTTCCGGCAGCGCCGGCTAACCGATTTCGGGAGCAACTGGAGGTGGTGCTGGAAGCTCGCCCCGAGGTGTTCAGTTTTACTTTTGGAATCCCTGCCGCGAAGGACATCAGCCGCCTGCGTTCCCACGGCATTCTGGTGCTGGGAACAGCAACCACGGTGGCAGAAGCGCGGCTGCTGCAGCAGACAGGTGTGAATGGCATTGTCGCCCAGGGGACGGAGGCTGGAGCCCACCGCGGAACTTTTGCCGGCGCTTTCGAGGCATCCATGATGCCGACCCTGGAGCTGGTGCGCCAGATTTGCGCGACTGCTTCCGTGCCTGTGATTGCCTCGGGAGGCCTCATGGACGGCCGCGATATTCGCCGGGCGCTGGAGGCGGGCGCTGTGGCGGTGCAGCTGGGGACAGCATTCCTGGTTTCTCCGGAGTGCGGCGCATCTCCGGCCTATAAGAATGCCGTTCTGAACGCCTAGAGCGACACCACGGTGATCACGCGCGCTTTTTCCGGGCGCCCGGCTCGTGGCCTGCGCAACGAGTTCATCGCGCGCCTGGAGGGCAGGGAAGCGGCAATTCTGCCATTTCCCCTGCAGAATTCTCTGACCCGTCCCATGCGGGCTGCTGCCGCACGCCGGGGCGAGGCGGGTTTCCTGAATCTCTGGGCGGGACAAGGTGTGACGCGTGCGCGTTCCCTTCCGGCCAGGGAGTTGGTGCTAGCGTTGGTGGAAGAAATGGGGTAAGCCGAGGAACGCGATCCGCTCCGGCAAGTCTGCTTTTCAATCGTCAATCTTCAATGATTTGAATGTGCTTTTCTCCGTGCCTCGGTGTCTCTGTGGTGAACAGGTTTTTTGGCGGGAGCGGGAGCGAGGGAGCGGAGCAACGCCACGTTGCGCCTGTCATCGCCGGGCGCGTCAATGGGCGTTTCGGCAATGAAGGCGGCGTGGGCCAGACGAGGGTCGCTCAGAAGCCTCCGAAATGGCTCCAGGCCAATGGTTCCTTTGCCGATGTGCTGGTGGCGGTCCAGCTTAGAGCCGCGCGCCGCCTTGGCATCGTTGCAGTGCCACACGGGA
>DASSQB010000100.1:0-2169 GCA_035702725.1 Terriglobales bacterium
AGCCCGGAGCAACACACTGTAATGATGGATTGCGGCTGAAGGACGCCTACATCACGGCCGCGGTGCGCTGCGCGCCGCCGCAGAACAAGCCGCTGCCGGGGGAGATCGCCAACTGCGCTCCATTTCTGGATCGTGAGATCGCGCTGCTTAATAAGGTACGCGTGGTCGTGGCCCTGGGACGAATTGGCTTCGACGCTTACCTGAATTACCTGAAGCGGCAAGGCCTGCTGAAAAGCAGAAAGGAATTTGTGTTCGGGCACGGCGCCCAGTACGAAACGCCGGACGGGCGCATTTTGCTGGCTTCCTACCATCCCTCCAACCAGAACACACAGACGGGGAAGTTGACGGAAGAGATGTTCACAGAAATATTCCGGCGCGCGGCCAAGCTGGTGGAAACCTCAACGCGGAGGGCAGGGGGAGGCTATGGTGATGCACGCGAGATGCTTCGGGCCTGAAGGCCCTCAGCATGACGGCTTCTGGCGATGGCAATCGCGGGCGAGGGCGCCCGCGCCACAACAGAAGCGGAGTAGAGCCGTAACTTGTTCGGCTCCGGGAGACGTTGCGATGTCTCTACTGTAGATCGTAGCCCTCTGCGAGCTCTGCGTTAAAGGTTTTGGTCGAAGCCGACGAAAACTGGCTCGGGGACCAGCTGGATGCCGAAGGTGTCGGCCACACGCTGCTGAATTTCGTTTTTCAAAGCAAGAACGTCGTTGGCAGTGGCGTCGCCGCGGTTAACGATGGCCAGCGCGTGCTTGCGTGAGATGCCCACCCGGCCCCGGGTGTAGCCCTTGGAAAATCCGGAATGCTCCACCAGCCATGCTGCCGAAACCTTGTGCTGGGCGCTCAGCGCGGGATAGCTGGGAACCTGGAGGCCCAGAGCTGTCGCGCGCTGGGACAATTGCTGGTGCTGCTGGGCAGTAAGCACCGGATTCTTGAAGAAGGAGCCGGCGCTGCGGCAGTCCTCGTCGCCGGGCACGATGAGCATGGCCTTTCCGGCGCGGATGTGGCGCACCGCTTCCCGCACTGCCGCCAGGCTGGGTGTGGTAGTGCGGCCGGCAAAATATTTCTTCAGGTCGGCGTATTCGAGCCGCGGCTGCCCCCCGGGAGTGAGCGCGTACGTAACGCGGAGAATGATGTAACGGCCGCGCTCGCTGGTGTTGAAGATGCTGGTGCGGTAGGCGAAGCCGCAGGCCGGATTGCAAAGCTCGCGCAGGTGCCCATCCTTCAGGTCGAGCGCCTGTACGCATTCAATGGTCTCGGAGACTTCCTGGCCATAGGCGCCCACATTCTGCACGGGAGTGCCTCCGACGCTGCCGGGAATGCCGCTGAGGCACTCGACACCGGCACAGTCGCGGGCGACGGCGCGGGCCACAAAGCGATCCCATTCCTCGCCAGCCCCGACATCGAGAATGAGTTTATCGCCTTCCTCGCGCTCTTCCAGGCCGGTGATGCGTATGCGCAGCACCAGGCCAGGCCAGCCGGAGTCGGCAACCACCAGGTTGCTGCCGCCACCCAGCACAAACAGGGACAGGTTGTGCTCGCCGGCATAATGGACCGCCCGGCGGACATCCTCAGCGGAGACCGCCTCCGCGAAAAAGCGCGCAGGACCGCCCACTCCCAGGGTAGTCAGCGGCGCTAGGGGCACGTTTTCGCGGATGGTCATGAGGATGGGTCAATCATACAGCCAGCAGTCCGGCTGCAATGCCGCAACGCCGCCGTTTAATGCCGCTGCTGTTCATTTCGCTGGTTCCTGATGCGGTTCCACCGAAGCGACGAGCGCGCTGGCGCAAGGCATATTAGAATAGAAGCAATCTCTTCCAAGGAGCCCGAATGTATCCAGAGTTGATGGTGTTACCCATGCGGGAAGAATTGACGCGCCTGGGGGTGGAGGAACTGCGCAGCGCGGCTGAGGTGGAGCAGGCGCTGGCCAAACCGGGTACAACGATGGTGGTGGTGAATTCCATTTGCGGGTGCGCCGCAGGGCGCATGCGTCCCGCGGTTCGTCTGGCCCTGCAGCATCCCGTGCGGCCTGACCAGGCCGTGACGGTTTTTGCCGGCCAGGATCGTGATGCCACAGAGCGGGCGCGCGAGTATTTCGAGGGTTATCCGCCTTCCTCGCCTTCGATTGGGCTGCTGCGCGACGGCAAGCTGGTTTACATGATGCAGCGC
>DASSQB010000101.1:0-3426 GCA_035702725.1 Terriglobales bacterium
CGCGAAATCCTCAGTCCACAGAGGATTACAGGTGATGCGGCACTTTCTTGGCGTTGGCGCTGGCTGGCGGAACCGCATGCCGGTGAGGCGCGGTGACGGTTGTGCCTTGCACGTTCGTGAAAGGTGCAGTCGCCGCGAACGTTGGCAGATTGTGAGCGCGCACTTGCGTCACCGCCTCGAAACCCGACGCCAGCTTGATCAAAGTAGGCTCGCTGAACGCCGTCCCGAAGAAGCTGATTCCCAGCGGCACGCCGAATTGTGTGCAGTTCGTCGGCTGCGTCGTTGACGAGCACTGCTTCGGAAAGCCCGCAGGGACCTGCACGATGGGATATCCTGGCCCGGCGGCCAAACCGGATGTTCCGAAGATAAAGTGGTCCCCATAAAGCAGGTCGGTGGCCCATGCCGGATTGTCAGTGGCCGTAACCACCGCATCAAGGTTGAATTGCGCCAGCGCCGCGTCAATCCCATTGACTCCCGCGTTGTGATCGATGGCTAACGCCTGGTTATAGGTCAAACCGCCGAATGCCGGCTGTGGGTCGTTCGGACCCGGGGCCAGCGAAACGGTGAAGTCCCAAATGTCCTGGTTGAAGAACGGCATTTCGACGTCGGCATGGGCGTTGTTGAAGTCGATGGCGGTCTGGAGCGTTCCTCCGGCCACCGGCACACCGACACGCGTGCCAAAATATGCCGCCACATCATTGCGGAAATCAAAGACCAGCACCAGGAATTCGCCGTCGGCGGAAGCGAAGTTGAACCCAGCCGCATCCAGGTCGATAATCGTCGCGCCTGCATTCTGAAGAGCTGTCACAGCCTCCTCAAACGCATCGAGCACAGGCTGCGGCGTGGATACGTTCGTGAAGCCGCCCAAGCCCGCGCGGGTCACCCCCAGCCTCGTCCCCTGCAGCCCGTTCGGGTTCAGGAATTGCGTGTAGTCGGTTGGGATATTCGGCCGAGTCCTTCCCGTTCCTTGCCAACCCAGAGGAACACCGCCCGTCGCCGGATCACGTCCGTCGGAGGTGCGGCTCTGAATCACGCCCAGCGTCGCCGCCGCATCAGCCACGGTCCGCCCGTGTACGCCAACGGTGTCTTGCGTGTGCGAGATGGGCACCACGCCGGCCCGGCTCGTCAGCCCTACCGTGGGCTTGATCCCCACCACGCCGTTCGCATTCGCCGGACATACAATGCTGCCGTCAGTCTCTGTCCCTAACGACACGGTGGCAAAGTTTGCCGACGCCGCCGCCCCCGATCCGGAGCTCGAGCCGCACGGATTGCGATCGATGCCGTACGGGTTGTGCGTCTGCCCGCCACGCCCGGACCAGCCGCTGACCGATTCGAACGAGCGGAAATTCGCCCACTCAGACAGGTTGGTCTTTCCCAGGATTACGGCGCCGCCGGCGCGCAGGTTCGCCGCTATGGTGGAGTCTCGCAACGCGGGCGTGCCCACCAACGCAAAGGATCCCGCGCTGGTCTGCATCTTGTCGCCGGTGTCGATGTTGTCCTTGAGCAGTACGGGGATGCCATGCAACGGTCCGAGCACGATCCCGCGCCTTCGCAGCGCGTCGGCATTGCGCGCCAGGGCCAGCGCGTCCGGGTTGAGTTCGATCACCGCGTTGACCCCTGGGCCATTCTGGTCAAGCGCAATGATCCTGGCGATGTATTCCTTGGTGAGTGCTTCGGAAGTGAGTTGCCCGGAAGCCATCTCCGCTTGGAGTTGGGCCACCGTAGCTTCATTATGTTGTGTCGGAACGTTGCCGTTGTTTCCGCCAGTGTTCTGTGCTGCCAGCGGGGACACTAGCAGACAGGTCAGAACTAGCGTGCGTACCACATAAGTTGTCATGTTGATTTCTCCTGCGTGTGCCGAGGCCGTTGGAGGTCCATTCTCTCAGGCGAACCGGGCCGAGCAGGCGCTCGCCTCCCAAGGACCACTCGCGGGTAGGCTTATTTCGAGGCCGCTAATCTATGCTGCTGCTGCCTTTCAAGTCAACAGGGAACAGGAAAAGAAAACCGACGGCTCTTTTCCCGTATCGCGCGGCCAAGCACGGCAGGCGCGGCGAGCTGCTCCTCTCCATCGAGCATGGGGGCGGGCTTCAGCCCAAGGTGCGCAGACCTGCACAAGACACATAAAAAACAAAGGCGTCCCGGCTGGTAGGGACGCCTTTGGTGCTTCGGCTTCGAAACTCTTGGTGCTCTAGCCAGTGCTCGTGCGCTGGCTAGTGTGCAACGCTCAGGTTGTGCCCCACGGCGACAAACGAAACGCTCGCCCCCGCCACCTGCGGCACCCACCAAATCTTCCGGATGAACGGATGCTGGCTCGTCATCATGCGCTTGCCCAGGAAGTCCATGATCGCCGGGCTCACCTGCGTCGCGGCATAGAGCGAATTCGAATGGGCAAACGGCGCGAGAAATGGGTTGGCTTCCTGGCCGTAGCCGCCGGAGACCGCGCGGCGCGTGGACCAGGCGTCCAGCGCTGCGCCCGTGTGGCTCACCGCCATCAGCCCGTACCAAAGCTTGCGCTGCGCGGGAGTCTCCCGTGGGTGCATCACCGGCCGGAAAGGCTGAAAAGGCTGCGCGGAAGAGCGAAGAGACGCCGGCTCGACTTCAGTCTTGACTTTCGGCTCGGGCGCGGAAGGCAGTGCGGCAGCGGAGGAAGAATCCTTGGAAAGATTGTCGGAAGAGGTTGCAGCGACGACAGCGCGGCCCGCAACCGTATTGGAAGCCGTCATGACTTTGGCCGCATCGTCCGCCTGCGGCAGCGCACAAAGCAGAAGAACCGTTGCGAGGACCATGTACCACCTCAGTATTTTGAGTGGGCTTGCAAGTCCGTCCCCACTCGCAATGAGGCTACTCTACTGGCCTAAAGTGCAGGAAACACTGGCCCTTTGGTCTCATTCTCGGTAGTACATTCCTTTGAACCCTTCGTTTGCCTCCCTTGAGACACGAGTACTAGCCTGCTTTTGTGAAAGGATTTTCACATTTGCGATACTGCGGTATCGCCTGTAGAGTGACGGCCTGCCTGCCCTTGCCCGCCGTGGCGGGCAGGCAGGGTCTTTAGACCCGTTCTTTCACCTCGGTTTGTTCCTGCGCACAACCGCTCGCCCGAACCCAACTCTGCTATAATCCGCGCGTCGCCCCGATCCGATCGAGGCAATGCTCAACGATGCCTGGCAACGACGCCACCGCCGCCAAGCGCGCTCGCGTTCCACAGCGCAGCCCTCAGCCTCCCCGCTTTATCGTCATCGAAGGCCCCCTGCGCGTCGGCAAAAGCACCCTGGCTCGCATCCTCGCCGAACGCCTCCACGCCCGCCGCATTTACGATTGCGAAGACAATCCCTTCCTCGCCGACTTCTACAACGCCAAGCCTGGCGCCGCCTTTCGCGCCCAGATGTACTTCCTCATCGAGCGGCAAAAGCATCTTCGCGAAGCCCT
>DASSQB010000102.1:0-7515 GCA_035702725.1 Terriglobales bacterium
GCGCTCCCAGCGGTAGTGATTCACCGGCACATCCAGGTGCACCTTGTGGCAGGCTGAACAGAACTGCGCCGTCTGGTTGCGCATAAACGGCTTCAGAAACACCCGCCGGTGCGGCTCCGGATTCAGGTTGACCAGGAAGTCATGCAGGGTACGGATCACGGGGTTCTTGCTGGCGGCCAGCGCGTGCAGCTTGGGATATTCCAGGTAGAAGTCGCCATTACCCATGGTGCTCTTCACCCGCGCAATGGAGTGGCACATCATGCAGCCCAGACCCGCCTGCGCCTGCGGCGTATGTACGACCTTGCGGATGGGCGTGTCCATCATCCCGCTGTAGAGCACTGCCGGATCGTGGCAGCCGCCGCACCACTTCGAGGGGCGCGTGCCCACCACGTCCTGCATGTACTCAATGCTCATGCGATACCACTGGTTGTTGAACGACGAGAAATGATGCGCCGAGCTGTACCACTCGCGGTAAATGTCCTGGTGGCATCGCTGGCAGGAATCCGACTCCATGAAGAACTTGCTGGGTATCTTCTGCCCGCCATAAACCTGCGCTGAACTGGGAAAGAATGGCCCTTTGGGTCCGTCGCCTTCATTGTTCATGCTGGCCGGCGCGTCAGGCGGATTCTGAATGCGCGCCCGGCTTTGCCAGTTCGCGTTACGCTGATACCAGGCGCCTGCGCTCAGGCCGGCCACGACCGCCAGTGCCAGCATGGGGCGCACAAACGCAGCCCCCGGCAGCGACTTCAGCCAGCCCCGCCTTCCCGCCCAGTCGGCGCAGAGCAAAGCCACCGCGGCCAGCACCAGCACCATGTGCAGGTAGACCAAGTTCCAGTCCGCCCGGGGCGTGCCGGTATAGATGAGCGCGAGGCCGGTCGCCGCGCCTCCGGCCAGCAGCAGCCATCCTGCCTTGCCGGTGAGAGACTGCGCCCGCAGCCGCCGCCACAAGAAAGGCACCAGGAGAACAGAGAGCACTACGCCAGCCAGCGTGTGCAGCAGCACTACACCGGCGTAAACCACATTGGGTTGGGGAAACGGGTAAAGGTAGGCGGCGGAGGCAGCCAGAAAAATGAGCAGTCCGAACAGCAGCTTGTGGCGAAACGGATGGTCCGATTGCGGCATCACTCGCTCTGCGGTTTGTCCCCAGGTTAAGGCGCACGGCGAAAGTCAGGCGCCAGGTTGAAAACGGAAATTTCAGACCACGCCGGCTGAGCGACCCCACTCCGCTGGCCAGTTTACAGGCGGGCGTAACTTTATTGCTAATGGACCTGGCCAGCAATAATACAAAACCATTAGCTCGCTACTGCGGGACGCAACCTCCCATGAATGACTGAGTTAGACCTTAGGACAAGTTAATGCGAACTTAATTTGACATTGGCACAACTGGACTGCACTATGCTGCTCGAAACGGGCCAGTTTCAGATGAAGGGTCAAGCTGACCTGCAATCGGTGATTGGGCCGCAGCGAAGAAACCTTCAGCGCTCGCTGGGGATAACAAGCAAATGCGCTACTTCGTTCGTGCCGCGGCTGGCCGCCGCTTGCATCTGATCGCCTGCTCCAAGGCAGGCTCCGCTGCTGAGCTGGCTCCTCAAGCTGGCCAAACTTCTCTGCACCATCGTCTCCATGGAGGAATCTCGAAATGAAAGTGATGATCTGCTGCACACCGCTGGTGGCGTTGCTAATGGCAGTGCCGTGCTCCGCTACCTGCTCTCCCAAAATCCCGGGATCACTGCCTATCACCAGCACGTTCCTGGGTTCTGACCCCGGCGGCAACACCACCGATATCCAGAGCGATGGGTTGGACGGCGGCACTTACTATAACGGGGCGGATGGGGTCACGAGCTTCCTCACCTGCAACGGCTACAACCACCAGGCATTTGGAGACTGGCAGTTCGATGCCCTGAACTCGGCGGTGCGCACCGTCAGCCTCAGTTTTGCCAATTCCATTCCCAGCGGCACGGCCACTCCCAATCCCCCCTTCACTATCAAGAACGTGATCGCGCATATTGAAGACAAGTGCACGCAGCTAGCCAACGGCAGCGGGGGTTTTAACAACATGCTGCAAATGACCGTCAACCAGACATTCCAGTGCCCGCTGATCGTCCATTTCTTCGACAGCAATGGCGCGGAGTACAGGATTTACATGGGACCGAACTGGGAGCCCGAGAGCACATACGTGCAAGTCACGTGCAACTCCGTGGCCAGCGACAATTCCGGGTGCGATGACTGGTTTATTGATCCCGTTTCGCCCGGCGGTGAATCCATCGGACGCCTGGTTTATTTCACGAAGCGCACCACCACAAATAAAGGAGACTACTACTTCCATCTCCACTTCCACCTGACCCGTCCTTGACCGGTATTCGAAGGCCGAAGCGAGATAAGGCCTCCTCCTGCCTTAAGATAAAGGAGGAGGCCGAATCTCTCATGTTTACTGCGCAGCCGATTGGGTTCGTCAGCAGTCCCTACAAGAACACCAGCGAAATTCCCAAAGGCCTGGGGGCCAAGCACGATGCCGAGGGCGCTCTCAAGATTCTGCCTGAACTGGAATCCGGGCTGAAGGATATTGAGGGATTCTCCCACCTCTTCGTCATCTGGGAATTTGACCGCTCGCAGGGATTCGACCTGGTGGCCACCCCGCCCAGTGATAACAACCGGCCGCATGGTGTCTTCGCTACGCGCTCGCCGCGGCGCCCCAACCCGATTGGCCTCACTGTGGTCGAACTCCTACGCCGCGAGGGTCCGGTGCTGCAGGTTCGCGGCGTGGATATGCTGGACGGCACGCCCATTCTCGATATCAAACCCTACCTTTCCAGCATCCCTATGGAAAAGTTGCGGCGCGGCTGGCTGACGGAAGCGGAAGCGCGCAAGAAGCTGTAGCCGCCACACTGCGAGAGCCTGTCCGGCCGAGGACAGGGTGTCTTCGTAAATCAAGGCGCTACGCCGGCCAATTCGTAATAGCCAGCTATTACCTCCGTGACTTGCCGCTCCTGACCCAGCCCGCTAGTATGCGCTTGAGTTTGGCGAAGTACCTTGGGGGAGGGTACCCAGCCACGAGCGAGCCTGGGCGCGAGTCCAGACTCGCTTTTTGTTTCTGATGTATTTTCCGTGTATCTTTTGTGTGTCTTCGGGTGTTGTTCGGAAGCCCTTTACCCTCTAAGAATTAGCCTGGGCGGAGAACTATCTCTACGCCCCTACCAGTTTCTCCAGGGCCGGCTTATTGCGGATCAGCAGAGTGGAGCCGCGCAGTTGCGCGATCTGCTGCTTGCGAAAGTCTCCCAGCACCCGGGTAACGGTTTCCCGCGAGGTGCCCACTAATTGTGCGATTTCTTCGTGGGTAAGAGCGACCTTGATGCGCACTCCGTCTTTGGTGTTCTCGCCTTGCTCTGACCACTCCAGCAGCAAGCGCGCCATCTTCTCCGTAACCGAGTGGGACAGGCCCAGCGAGCGAATCATTTCGTAGGCGGACTGGCAGTTCTGGCTCAGGTGTTGCGCCGCCCGCAGGCAGGCATCACCATGCTCCTCCAAAAAATGAAGAAAGTCGTCACGTTTGACGAAATTCAGTTGCGAAGCCTGTAGCGCCTCCGCCGTCAATTCGTACGGCTTGCCGGAAACGGTAGCGTGCAAGCCCAGCACTTCGCCGGGTTCGGCAATGCGCAGAATCAGCGTCTTGCCCTCGCGAGAGGTGGTGGAGAGCTTGATGCGGCCACGGCACACCACGTACATGCCCCGCGGCGCCTGTCCTTCCACAAACAATATCGCCCCCGGAGGCACGGCCGAGGAATACTTGATCTTCTCAAAGGCGGCCAGGGCGGTCTTGGGCAGGTCGCAGAAAAAGCGTTCCGAGCGCAGGTTACAGATCAGGCAATTCTCGATAATGGGCAGACCGTAAGGCGAACCCATGCGCACCTCTTATCACACGCCGCTGTGATAACTATATCACTGACAGTACACTTTCTACCTTCTGATACCCTGTAAGCCAATGGCGCCAAAGGGTTACGAAAGGAGCGGTGATTCCTGAAAGGCTCGGCCTCTCATATCCTCAAAACTGCTAGATGCGATGACAAATACTGTCATTCATCCCGTTCAAAGGGCTCATTGGGCGTTCGGCCGCACCAAGCAACATTGCGTATTCTGTTTGAATTGAACAGCTTGCACTCGGCGGGGTGGAATGGCCCCTGGGATGCATATTCCTTAGCGAAGTTTTTGTGCGGTACAACAGCTTGGGATGGCGCTGCAGAATGGCGAGAGACAACGGATTTTCGCTGATTGAGCTGCTACTGGCGGTGGCGATTATTCTCGTAATCGCCGCTATTTCGATTCCCGGTCTGATTCGGGCTCGTATCGCCGCCAATGAATCCTCGGCTGTTTCTTCCCTCCGCACCATCATGACGGCGGAATCGGCTTACAACACCTCTTACCCCAATATCGGATACGCTGTGGCTTTGTCGGACCTGGCGGGCTCACCTCCGTGCACTCCCGCCCCCAACAATGCGTGCCTGATAGACTCCGTCCTGGCCACCGGCCTTAAGGCCGGGTATACATTCAATGCCGTGGGGGGGACTCCCAACCTTCTAGGTGCCAACACCAGTTTTTATGTCGGGGCGGCGCCCTCGGCTCCCAACACGACTGGGGTCCGGCGCTTCTGTGGCCTGAATGATAACGTGATTCACTACGACCTCAACCCTGGGCTCAGTTCCGCGGTGCCCACCGGTGCCAATTGCGCCAATGCCCCCTTTGCCGGGCAGATCATTCAGTAGTCCTTATCTGCGTTTGTCGCTTCCCATTTCCACGCGTCCTGGCACTTTAGTGGTTTCATAAGTTCCATTCTCATCCGGCACACCAGGGGCTGGGTTACCATGAGGCGGTAACACTCCCGCCATGCCTGACCCTGCCCGCCGCGCGCCGCTTGTGTTCCACGTAGACATGGACGCCTTTTTCGTGTCGGTTGAGGAACTGTTTGATCCTGCGCTGCGCGGTAAAGCGGTGGTAGTTGGCGGGCAGCGCGATGAGCGCGGCGTGGTCTCTGCCGCCTCCTATGAAGCCCGCAAATTTGGCGTGCACTCCGCCATGCCCCTGCGCACCGCCGCCAAGCTCTGTCCCCACGCCATCTTTGTGAACGGCCACCCCGACCGCTACCGCGACTATTCCCAGAAAGTGCATGAGGTTCTGCAGAACTTCTCGCCGCAGATCGAGATGGTCTCGATTGATGAAGCCTACCTGGACATGAGCGGCACGGAGCGCCTGCATGGGCCGCCCTTGCGCGCCGCTCATTCGCTGCACCAGGCCATTCATGCCAATACCCGACTGAACTGTTCTATTGGCATCGCTGCTTCGCGGCTGGTGGCCAAGGTTTGTTCCGACCAGGCCAAGCCCAACGGAGTGCTCTGGGTGCTCTCCGGGAGCGAGGCTACTTTCCTGGCGCCGCTGGCGATACGCAAGATCCCCGGCGTGGGCAAGGTCACCGAACAGAACCTGCACTCCCTGGGGATCAGCACGGTCGGCGACCTGGCCCGCTTCGACGAAGCTTTCCTGGAAGAGCGATTCGGAAAGTGGGGACTGGCCCTGGCCGGGAAAGCTAAGGGACTCGACGCCGGCGGCTGGTTCGATGCCGAAATCGGCGCCGATGAAGACCCCAAATCCATGAGCCACGAGCACACTTTTTCCACCGATACCTCTGACCCGCAGCGGCTGGAATCCACCCTGCTGCGGCTGGCGGAAATGGTGGGGCGGCGACTGCGCGAAGCGGGCCTGCACGCCCGCACCCTGCAACTGAAGCTGCGTTACGAGGATTTCACTACCATTACCCGGGCCCATACCCTGCCCCGCTGCACGCAGCTCGACATGGAACTGTTCGCAGCCGCCCGCAAGCTGTTTCGCGACAATTGGAAGCCGGGCCGGCCCGTCCGCCTGCTGGGCGTGCACGCTTCCTCCTTCGCCCATGAAGAAGGACAACTGGACCTGCTGGATGGCGACAAGCAGCGGCGCTGGCGGCAGGCGCTATCCGCCGCCGACCACTTGCGCGACAAGTACGGAGAATCGGCGGTGGAATTGGGAGGCGGCATGAGTGCCCGTTTCCGCGAGCGGGTTCACGAGAATCCTGCCAGCCTGCCCGGCAAAAGCAAGAAAACGCGTCCTGCCGAATAAAAGACCCGCGCTGCTGCCAGCGCGGGTGTGCCTTGCGCTGCAAACCGGTTTACCAGATCGCAGCGTTTACCTTATCTACCCACTCGTACCAGGGGTCACCGGCGCTATCGGTGTCCTGCTGGAATTGCACGCCGAAGTCATCGCCCCAGCTGGTGGCCACCGCCGGTACCCAGGTGTTGATCTTGTATTGCGTGTTGTCAACCTGCAGCGCCACATAATGCAGGTATTTGGTGTTCGGGTCGCGCTCTACGTACCATGTGATCTTGTGCCACTGCCCGGGGCCGAACTTGCCGCAGCCTACCGCGGTGTGCTGCCAATAGCGGCCGGTATTGTTCCAGATGTCCCAATGTCCGCTGGCGTAATCGCATTGCGAGCCGAACATGTATTTGAAGCCGTTGGTGGAGAAATAGGTGTCAAACTCCAGCGCCTGCACCACGTAGGCGCCATTGGACTGCCTGGTTCTGGAGGCATTCCACAGGAAGCTCATGGTGTACTCGATGTGGTTGGCCCAGTCCTGATCGCCAAACTTCTTCACGAACAGGTCATCGGCCCAGGGCACATAACCTCCAATCCAGGCTGCGATGGCGCTGCCGTCCAGGGACGGGCTGCTCACAAACTGCTTCATCCAGTACTGCGCCACAGGCCCGTTGGCGCAAACGGTGCAGCCGATCCAGCCGGTCATGTTGTCAATATTGCTGAAGAATTTGGCATTTGAGGGCGGAGTTGGAATCAGGCCGCCGGTGGTGAGATTGCTCGGGCTGTAGGCGCCGATGTTGACGGTGAGGTAGGCGCTGCCGAAGGCGCCCGAAGTGTTCCAGGCGCGCACCACCACCTGGTGCGTGCCGGGAGTCATGCGGATCCACTGGCTGATTTTGCCGGCCGAGGTGTTTTGCCGAAACACCAGCGCCGAATCCAAGTAAATGCACCAGCCCGTGATGGCGCTGGAGGAACTGGCAGTGGCAACAACGTCCACCGGCGAGGCAGAGCCCACCGGCTGCACGCCTACCGATATTGAGGCCAGGCAAGGCGATGCGAGCAGCAGCAACCCGGCACATAATTTCATAGCAGAACGCATAAAAAAGCTCCTGTGCATGAACTGGCGTCTTTGAGCGGAGAAGAAAAGCACGGCCGGAGCGTTCCGGCGCCAATCATGGATTTGAGGAATTCAGGAATATCAGCGCGGGGGCGCTTATCCCATTGGCAAAAAGCCTCAGAACATCCGGGCGCATACACCGATGTTCAACTCAGATTCCCTAAGTAGTTGATTTGATCAGTGGGAGTTTCACGAACCGTTTACAGATCTCGTGGAGAGATCAGCTTGGCTACCCGGAGTGACACGGGCGAGGTTCTTGGCATCATATGTTCGAGTTA
>DASSQB010000103.1:0-22793 GCA_035702725.1 Terriglobales bacterium
GCACTTTATCCAATGATGCTCGTCACGACAGGCTGTGATGCGTGAGTACCGAGGGAAGTTGAAGATCCGGCCCCGCGACTGGCCAGCGGAAAGTTCGCGTCGCGAAACGGCCGGTTGAGGACAGGAGAGGAGTATGAGCGACCGGCCGTCCGCGAAGGGCATCTCGCAGCCGGCGAACCAGACGCCTCTGCTAATCTCAGCTGCGAAGCTGCGGGTGACATTCAAGCACGAAATCCACAACGAAAAAGTAAAGAGTTGTAAGGGTTTGTAAAGCTCATGCGGATTAACAGGCCACGCACGCCCATAGGCAAAAGGCAGTGTTGGCTATAGGTTCCAGCCGAGGAGCCAGGACCAGCAAAAATTTGCTCGTCGGCCCCCGGCTACAATGGCACAGGCGATAAGAAAAGCCGGACTCGGATTGCTGTGCGCGGATATTACCAGCGAATTGCGGACATGCTGGACCTGGACCGGATGGGAGAGCGTCTGCCCGGACCGCCGGTTACGGGGTTTTTCTCACGGCACGGAAAGCGAATCAGGCAGGCGCTGATTTGGGGCCCTGTGCTCCTGGCTGGATTAGCGGCACTTCTGTTCGTCGGGGATTATGCCGTACTCCGCTACCGCGTGGCGGCAGGCACGGAAGCGTTTGGCAAGGTGACGGTACGGCCCTATTATGCCGTGCGCCTGAAAAGCGGCAAGACCGAGTTCCTCTTCCAGCGGCAACAGTCTGAAACGTGCGTAAATTCATTACTCCCGCACTTCGGCAGAACTCCATGCTGGTATTTGCGCCGCCATCCGGATAAGCGCACCGAGATTTGAGCTCAGCCTAGGCTCGCCAGGACTATTTGGATCGCGGCGCCGATTGCGACGGCCCACCACGTGCTGCCCGCTCCAGGAACTGAAGGACTCCTACCGTATCGAAGTAAAACATCTGGGCGCGAGCGAGCTTCCCATCGCGCAGGCGATAGAGACCTAAGACCTCCCCCTCGAATCGCTCACCCGAGGGACTCAATCCTCGTTGCGTCCAATGGACCACGACCTCAGTGTCGCTGGCTGCAATCACCCGCGGATCGAGCCGCCGTTCGGCTTCGGTAGGCTGCAGAGGCGCCCAGGTTTCGCCCCAAGTCGGACCGCGGCTGGCCAAGGTACCGACTTGTCGGCCGTAAGGAAGCGACTTCGGCCAGTGGAATTCCACGTCAGGCGTGCACAACTCGAGCATGCGTTTCTGGTCCCGATGCTCGACCGCAGCGAAGACTCCCCGCATCGTTTGAATGTTGCTATCAGGAGGGTTCATCATCACTCCTCCTTTCTCCTGCATAGAGTGGCGCAGCCCGGCAAAGGGTCCATCTATCAGGTGAGGCCCGGTTGCTTCCCGAAAGCTGACCTGCTTTGCGACAATAGACACAACCCATGATTCAGCTATCCTCCGCGGGCAAACGCTTCGGCGGCAAAATCCTGTTTGAAGAGCTCAACTGGCTGATAACGCCGCACGACCGCGTCGGCCTGGTAGGGGCCAATGGCACCGGCAAAACCACGCTGCTCAAAGTGCTGGCCGGGCAGGAGACGCTCGACTATGGCTCTATGACGGTGATGAAGGGCACCACCGCCGGCTACCTGCCGCAGGATGGGCTGAGCCTCTCCGGGCGCAGCGTGTTCCAGGAGTGCATGTCGGTATTTGACGAAGTGCGCGATATGGAACGCGAGATGGAGGCGCTGACCGGACGCATGGCCGAGGTGGACCACACCAGCGCCGAGTACGAGCAGATAGCCGACCGCTTCCATCAACTCCAAGGTCAGTTCGCCGCCCACGACGGCTATGCCCTGGAAGCGCAGGTGGGCACGGTGCTCACCGGGCTGGGCTTCCGCAAAGAAGACTGGAGCCGGCACACGGAGGAGTTCAGCGGCGGTTGGCAGATGCGCGTGGCCATGGCTAAGCTGCTGCTGCAAAAACCAAACCTGCTGCTGCTGGACGAACCCACCAATCACCTGGACCTGGAAGCGCGCAACTGGTTGGAAGAGTACCTGGCAGAGTATCCGCACGCCTATGTCGTCATCTCGCACGACCGCTATTTCCTGGATGTGACGGTGAGTAAGACCGCCGACATATGGAACCGGCGGGTCACCTTTTACACGGGCAATTACGAACAGTTTCTGAAGCAGAAGACGGAACGCAAAGAGCAACTGCAGGCGGCCTACCGCAACCAGCGGGAACGAATTGAGCAGGTGGAGGCGTTCATCAACCGCTTCCGCTACCAGGCCACCAAGGCCAAGCAGGTGCAGAGCCGCATCAAGGAACTGGAGCGCATCGAGCGCATCGAGATTCCGCCGGAAGAGAAGACCATCCACTTCTCCTTTCCCCAGCCCAAAGCCAGCGGGCGCATGGTGGCGGAGTTCAAGGATGTAGCCAAGAGCTACGGCGAAAATCGGGTATTCCGCACCGTCAGTTTTGTCATTGAGCGTGGCGACCGTGTGGCGCTGGTAGGAGTGAATGGCGCAGGAAAATCCACCCTCATCAAACTGCTGGCGGGCATTGAGCCGGTCACCGCGGGGGAGCTGCGCCTGGGCCACAACGTGGAGGCGGACTACTTTGCGCAGGATCAGTACAAAGAACTGGACCCCGAGGCACGCATGTTGGACGACTTGTGGAACCTGGCGCCCACCCACACGCAAACCCAGTTGCGCAGCCTGCTGGGCGCGTTCCTATTCTCTGAAGACGATGTTTTCAAGCGACTGGGGGTGCTCTCCGGCGGCGAGCGCAACCGATATGCATTGGCACGCATGCTGCTGCGGCCCTCGAATTTCCTGCTGCTGGACGAACCCACCAACCATCTCGACATGCGGGCCAAGGACATGTTGCTGGAGGCGCTGGAGCAGTTCAGCGGCACGGTGGTATTCGTTTCCCACGACCGTTACTTCATAGACAAGCTGGCCACACGAGTGTTTGAGATCGGCGAGGGCGAGGTGCGCGTCTTTCCCGGCAACTACGAAGATTATTTATGGCGCAAGCAGAACCGGAACGAGTCGCCGCCGACAGCGGAGCAGCCGGCGCTGGCCGCTTCCCTGCCCGGCGGCTATGGCAGCCAGGCGCCGGCTTCCAAACAGAAGAAGATTAATCCCATAAAGCTGCGGGAGATGGAGCAGCGCCGCAAGCAATTGGAGGAAGACATAGCCGGGGCGGAACACGACATTGCTGCCTGCGAGCAGGCCCTGCAGGTATTTGTGAGCGCCGAAGAGAGCCAGCGCCAAACCAACTTGCTGGATCAGCGGCGGCGGGAGTTGTCCGAAATGATGGAGGAGTGGGAGGAAGTGTCGCAAGCGCTGGAAGCGGCGAGGTAGTCTCAAAATTAAGGTTTCAAGCTCCTTCGCTGATTCAGGGATTCAATTATTGGCGCCGACAACCTGGGGTTGCTGGAGTTCAGCCACTGGTCCCTGTGCTTTGCGGGACATCCACAGGCCAAACGCAGCAAGACAGTAAATACCCGCGGCCAGCAATAGCAAAGCGCGCATGCCGGTGAGCAGAGAAACATTTTCCAGCAATCCGCCTACTACGGCGCCCAGCATGTTGGCGCCAAGGGCGGCGCTGGGCGAGTCAGTAACGCGAAACTCGCGGGCGAAAAGCAGTCCAGCAAAGAAGATGGGCACGGAAAAGACAGCGGCCGCAATCCAGCCCGCCGCGGCAGCTGAGTCACCCAGACGTTCGAAGGGAAACCAGTAAGCAGCACCCAATCCCAGGAGCAAGGCAGCTACTATCCAGCCTGCAGGCCACGGCTTCCGCTGCCGCTCAATGACCGCATTGGCCACCAGCAAGGTTGTGAGCAACGCGGTCAGCACTACGCCGTTGACCTGCCAGGTGGTGCCGAAATAGAGCGCCAGACGGCTGATGACCTGAGTTTCCAAAAGCAGGAAGCCCGCGCCCATGCTGAAGAAAAACAGCGAGGGGAGACGCCGGCGCGCTTCCGGGATCTGCCAGTACAAAAACAGAGCCAGCAGGATCACCAGGGCGCCCAAGGAGTAGTAGGTGCGGGGAATCCAGCGCCCCAGTTGGTAGAGATAGGGCCAGTCATCGGTGGTAACGACCACATTTTTATCTTTCGGAAAACGCGGGCCGGGGCTCACAAATTGACGAAGTTCCGGGTCGAGGGCCAGAACGGCTTCCACTTGCCCGGAGTTAGAGATGACGAAGCAATTGGCGTCTACGCTGTAACTGGAACCGGCAAAGAACATGAGCGGCGGCTTGCCAAAAGTTTGCGTCAGCATGTTCTGCAGCCGCTGCCCCAGCCAGGGACGAATCACGTTGAATTTGATAAACAGAACACCGTTCGGGGCCAGATGGCTTCGTGCCTCGCGCAAGGACTCCATCGTGTACACAAAATTATCAATGCGCATGTTGGAGTAATCGGAAAACTGGGTGTGAGAATCCAGCAACGCAAACAGAATAAGGTCATACCGCCGGGTGGCACGCTTGAGGAAAGCGCGGGCATCCCCCAGATGTACCGTAACCAGAGGTGAATCGTACGGATGTTCGGGATGTTCGCGGCGGCCTAATCGAATGATAGCGGGATCAATGTCTACTGCGTCCACGCGGCGAGCTCCATGGCGCAGAGCAGCAGCAACATCGTCGCCTGTACCGGCGCCTACGACCAGCACCTCGGGAAGGGGAGGAGCAAAGCGCAACGGCAGATTATAGGGATTGTCCTCAGGCGCCTCCTTCATAACTCCCGGGTGCCGGCGTAGGTATTCCGGAGAAAGGTCAACGATGGTCTGATACCCGACGTGGTTGACGGCCACGTTGGCAGCGGCAAAATCTCCATTGGCGTAGTGAAGGCGAGTGAACTCAATCTGCTGATAAGGTGTCCACAAGGCGAAATGATCAGCCGTAGCCGGGTCATGCAGCAGCAATGCCACAGGCACGATGAGGGCGCCCATGAGCAGGCGCTCCCTGCGGGTAGGCTGCAGCAAGGCAAATCCCGCCACTACTGCACCCAGCCAAAAAGCAGGAGGCAGCATCAGCCGGCACACGGCAAAGAACACCAGAATGCCCGCCAGGCTGCCTGCCAGATTCCAGGAATAAGCGGTCAAGGGGTTTGGCGCCAAGTCCATTTGCCGGCTGACCTTCTGGCCGATGGGCACGAAGACGCACACCAACAGCAGCAAAAGCAGGCCGGCGAGCGCCACCGCGGGCAGAAACCGGCTCCAATTCCAGGCTTCCCCGGCACGCCAGATGTTGAGGTCGGGGGCGGAACCCAGGCTCTGCGACAGACTTTCCAGCGCTTCTTGATGTGGCCAGCGAGCAAGCAGCAGCAGCCCGACTAATGCTGTAGCGGAGGTCAGCCAGCGAATGGCATTGCGGGCCAGGGCGCAGCCGATGCCAAAGCCCAGGAAACAAAGCAAGAGCGCCAGATTTTTGAAGTAAGCAAATACCCGAACTTCAACCGCCAGCCAGCGGATAAAGGCCAACTCGGCAAACAGAGTAAGAAAACTCGCCACCAGGAGTTCAAACAAACTCCAGCGACCGCCGGCCGTGGCCGCCAGAAAAAGGTTTTGGTCCTTTCGCCTCGCCCAGAAGAGGAAAATGCGGAACCCGAGCAGCAGGCAGGCGGCAGCAACAAACAGTCCTAAGCGCGAGGTCATGAAAGGGGGGATGCTGGAGACAAGGTGATACAGCGCGGTCTGACAGTCAAGTAAATAGCGCGCCGGAGGCCCTGGGAAGAGGAGTGACCAAAGTCTGACCAGACCGGACGGTCGGTCCGACAACTTCACGGAGTTAAATCACTGCACGCTGGTGCCGCCGCTGTTAGCTACGTTTGCGTGGGCCAGGATATTGCTGACCACTTCCGATGGTCCTTTCGCCTGATCGTAAATTTCGCTAACCCCATTATTAATGGCGGACTGGAAGGTAATCACATCCGGCTCACCGGGCGTGAGCACAGCGACGAAGGCGCGCGGAAACACCAGGTGCAAGACTCCGGCTAAGGGCCAGCCGTCGCCGCCCTCGCCCAGGCGAGAAGACACAATAGCCAGATCGAAGTAGTGCTGCGTGGTTGCAAGAAGAGCGGTGGGCAGATCGCGGGCTACGATGACCACGTAGCCTTTGCCGGTCAGAGCCGCCTGAAAGGCAGTGAGCGTTTCCAGATCGGAGGCTACTACCAGCGCGGTCTTAGGCGCGGCTGTGGTTCGGGCGGTCATTTCCAGGCCCTCAGATCGCTCCTGTGGAGAAGCATGCGGTTGAGGGCGGGTACCAACTCCTTAAGGTCCACCGGCTTTGTGGCCAGATAATCCACGCGAAGTTCCAGCGCCCTGCGGGAATTGTCCGCGCTGGCATAGCCGGTGCAAATCACAACCACCGGCCGAGGGTTCAAGTCACCGGCAGCACGGGCTACATCGAGGCCGATATCGGGCTGCTCCATGTTCAAATCGGTGATGATGGCGTCGTATCTGCCGCCGTTATGCAGCAGGTGCAGAGCCTCGGCGCAGCTATGGGCTGCCGCCACTCTATAGCCCTCCTGCTCGAACACCATCTGCAGAGTACGGGCGACGCTAACCTCGTCGTCTACGATCAGGAGTGAGGGTTTCCGCGGCATTTAGGGGACAGGGCAGCCTGATGATTAAGGTAATTGTACACCAGAGCAGACCGGCCAACCGGGGAGTCAGGCCAGCGTCTGCTCCAGGCTGATGGCGCGCCGCGTGACAAGCCGGTGCAGAGCCATCTTGATTTCCTCCAAGTCAACCGGCTTGAGAGCCAGATAGTCCACGTGCAGGGCCAGGGCGGCGCGCAGCTGCTCCAGAGTGGGGTAGCCGGTATAGATGACCACCGCTGGCGGGGGCTCGAGCTCCTTGGCCTGGCGTGCCAGTTCCAGACCCAGCCCCACCCGCTCCATGTTCAGATCAGCAATCATGGCGTCGTACTTACGCGCCAACATGCGCTCCTGAGCTTCGGCATAAGTGCGCGCGGTTTCCACCTGGTACCCCTGTTGGCGCAGGATGGCGCTGAACGTAAACAGGATGCCGGGTTCATCTTCCGCCAGCAGGACCCATGGACGTTTGGCTCGTGTAGGAGTCAATTAGCCGCTCCGGGGGACTGGTAGGGAAGATGTAAGAGCGGCGCAAGGAGGTTGCGCACACTTTCAGGGTGTAAGTTTTCGCTGTGCGCCGCCCGGGCGTGCTTCTGGCGGGTTCAGCTGGGGTGCTTTGGAGACACGGAAACTGGCCCTTCTTCCGGCGGCAAACCCGCCAGCTCTCTCTTACGGTTTTGCAGCTCGCGCAGCTGGCGAATAATGCCGGCTTCCTCGGCCACATACTCCTGCTCGGTAAGCTCGCCCTCTTCCAGCTTGAGCTGCAGCTCGAGCAGGCGTTCCTTCAGGGGCGCGTCGTCTGTGTACTCCTGCTCCGCCACGCGCTGCAAGGTCCGCAGGATGAACTTGAAGCCGGTGATCGGGGAAAGCAGCAGGTCGTCAATAAACAGCATAATATCGTGTTCCGAACTGTTCAGGAAGCGGTGCCGCGCTCCAGCTTTAAGCGGATGTTCACGAAATTATACGGCGGCCAGGGTCCTGTGTACTTGAAGTTAAGCAACTCACCGTAATACTTCGCAATTTTATTGACGGCGGCATCGAAATCGCGCTCGCGGTCGCGTTCCACAAGGAAGGCGGCGTTCATGATCATCTTATCGCCGATAGGCTTGTTGTCGCGGGAAGCTACGCACACTCCGCGCAGGGCTTCGTAGATGTCGCGCACATACTGCGCCGAGCGCTCGGAGAGCGCTTTATCAATCATCCGGCCCAGCTGCATGCGGGCAAAATAAGTGGATTGCAGGTGCTTGCGGGTAATCTCCTGGTGAAAGCGGCGGATCTCCTCGTCGGCGTCTTTCAACTCCTCGATGATGCGATCGCGGTCCCAGTTCACCTTGAGCCCAAACTCCAGCTTGCCCTCCATTTGCTTGAGCACATCCTTGAGGGAAACATAGATACTGCGCAAAACCTCGCGAATGTCGTTGTCGGTGCGGAAAACCGTGCCAAAGCTCATGGGAATGATGGTGTGAGTTTTCATCACGGTTTCGATGACGTGTTCGTGGGCGAGGGCGTTTTCCCGGGTGGGGTCGAAGATGTACACGGAAGTCTTGCTAACAATGGCGGCGATGTCCTGAAAATTAACCGTGTAGACGGGCTCGCCGGCACCGCCAATGCCCATTTTGCCGAACGAGAGGGGTTGCTTGGCTTCGATGATGCCGTAAACGTAGCGGCCGCCTTCGGCGGAAGCGGGCTCGGGAGGAACGGGAAACTCGGTTATCCGCACGTGAACATCTTCGGCCACGCTCTTGTCTGCTTTAGCAGCTCTCTTGGGGGCTTTAGTTGCGGTTCGCCTTTGCCTGTTTTCCATGCGAGTTCCTCAGGATTTTTTTCAATGTCAGCAAAAATTCATCAATTTCAATGGGCTTGAAAAATACAGTAATGCCCGCCTGCTCGGCTCGCTCCGTCGTCTCCCGGTTAGCGTATCCGGTCAGCAAAACACAGGGCACTTCGGGGTCACGCTTATGGACTCGCTCAAATACTTCGAACCCAGTGTGGTTCTGCTCCAGCGACAGATCGCACAGCACCAGATCAAAGCGCCTGCTGCCCAGAACCGCTGTCGCATCCTGCGAGGAAAGCGCGCAGAAAACCTCGTAGCCCTGGTCCTCGAGCATAAGGCGATAGGTGAGAAGCACGGGGGCTTCGTCTTCCACCACCAGCACCTGGGGCTTTTTAGCTTTCGCCATATGGAACCCGGAGCTAACGAACAATGGGAAACGAGAGCTTGAATACTGTACCCTTGCCCTGGCGGCTGCGCACCCGAATTCCGCCGCTGTGATTCTCCACTATTCCCTTAACAATCCAAAGCCCCAGCCCCGTACCTTTTTCGCCCTTGGTGCTGACGAAAGGCTCGAACACCGACTGCAACATGTCCGTGGGGATGCCGCAGCCGGTATCGGCCAACACTATATTGACCGAACCGTGCACGCCGTCGGTGGCGCGCACGTGCCGGGTACGGATGGCCAGCCGCCCACCTTTGGCCATGCTGTCGCGCGCATTTACCACCAGGTTGGAAAGCACCTGCCGAAACTGATCGGCCGAGCCCACGATAGGCGGCAGGTTGCCCAGCACTTTCTCCACGCTGATGCTGGCGGTGGAGAGCTGGCGGGCAAACAGGGTCAGGGTGTCTTCGACCACGCTGTTGAGGTCGAAAGGCCCAACCTGATCGGTGTTGCGATAAAGGCCCAGCATTTGGCGCACGATGCGGGTGACGCGCTCCGTTTCGCTCTTCAGAATGTCATACACCGGCTGGGCCGGCGGCTTCAGTTTGCCGGGCAGCAGGTAGATGGCATTTTTGATTGCCTCCAGCGGATTGTTGATTTCATGCGCGATGGTGCCGGCCAGCCGGCCGGTGGCCGCGAACTTCTCCACTTCCAGCATGCGCCGCTCCAGTTGCAGCTGCTCCAGCTTCTTCCATGCCGTGAGGTCGCGCAGCACAGTAACGGTGTAGGCTACCTGCCCGCGCGCATCATAGATTTTTCCTGAGCGTGCCGCATATTCGATTTCGCTGTTGGAAGCCGGATTGTGCAGGCGTAGCGGCCGATTCTGGCTGTCGGCGAAGGAGAAAGTGAAGGCGGTGAGATAAGCGTCGAGCCGCGCTTGGTTGCGCACCACCGCCGGGTGGCGCGCAACATCACCCACGCCGAACAGCTCTTTAGCCAGAGGGTCGAGCAGCACCACCTTGGCCGCGCCGTCGGCTACCACAATGGGATCGCCAACGTTCTCGATCACCAGGTTGAGGCGGTCGCGGTCCTGGCGTACTACCTCTTCGGCGTCGCGCAGCTTCTGCAGGTTGGAGCGGACTTCCTGGTCGGCGCGCCGCAGATCGGTGACATCGCGCATTACCGTCACCATGCCGCTGCGCACGCCATCGCTGCTGAAGGTGGGGGCGCATACCGCTTCGAACAACACCTCCTCGCCTTCCATTACATCCACCAGCGTCAGATCGCGGTGGCTCTCCACTCCGCTCACCGCCATGGAGGAAAGCGCGGCTGAGAAGTAGAGGTTGTTCAGCTCAACGGCGCGGGCGCCGCCCTCCGTAACGCCCTCCGGCATCTTGAAAAACCGTTCTGCCGCTTTGTTCAGCATGATCACGCGGTGATGACTATCTGTAAGGATGACCGGATCAGCCATGCTTTGCATGACGGTGTGCATTTGCGAGATGGTGACGTCCATGTCCCGCATGCGGTTGTAATAGTGCTCAACCTTGAAGAGACGAGCGAGATAGCGGTTGGCGGTTTCGATGAGGTTGCGGAGCTGGCGCAACTCTCCTTCCCGGGCCTGGCGGTCAACCGGCACCACCACCATGGCGGCATAAGCGCGCATGGCGCAGGAGGCGCAAACCTGCTCCTGCAGTTGCAGCTTATGGGGCGAACGAAAGTTCTGCACCGCCAGGCACTCCCGCCTGCGCTCGCGTTCCGCCTCCCAGCATTGGTTGCGATTGCGATACAGCAAAGGATGGCAGTAAAGCGGCTCTCTCTCTCCGCCAGAAGGGGCCAGGATGGCCGGCTTCAGAGCGTGCAGCGCGGAAACAAGCGGATTTTCCCCCGCCCAGAGCTGGCTATGAAATCTTTGCAGCTGGTTGGGCTGGTATTTGAGTGCCGCCACAGGCCGCACCGCGCCTGTTTCAAAATCCACTCCCAGCACCAGCGCCCGCGGGAATCCCAGGGCTATGATTTCTTCCAGCAGGATAGGGAAAATTTCTTCGGAGCGCTCCGCGGAGAGCAGGCGAAGGGCGGTGGAGTCGCGTACCGATTTGCGCCTTTCGACAAAGCTCCCTGGGTCGGGGAGTTGTTTGCGCAGAAGAGGCGTAGCCATGGGGTACGGTTCCCGGTGTGGACTGCGTCTAACGGCGCACTCCTGTTCGTGGCACGCGGGCTACTCGGCGGGTAGTTTCCACCTCCTCCTCCGGCGCTTCCGCCAATTGCGGGCGGGACACCAATCCCGTCAGACCGACCGCATCCGCGTACTTCAGGTAAGTATCAATTGACGCCACTACCACGCGCGCTTCCACGGTGATCAGATCAATGCCCACCAGGGAAATGCGCACCCAGGCGTCGATGACAATGCCTTTGTCCAGTACCCGGTCGAGAACGTCAATCAGACTTGAACCGCCAGATACCCGCTCTACTGCCATGAAGAAGTTCCCCCTAAACCCCGTTTAACGCGCACGCTTAGCTGCGGCGCGTCGCGCACGGGGAGGATTAGCTGCCCCCGGAGCCGCCCGTGGTACCCGGGGCAACGCGCGTGCCGCAGGTTCCGTCAGGTGCGGATCGTACTTCCACCAGTTCAGGCCAATCTGCTCGGCCTTGTCCACGGAACAGACCAGGAGCCGGATACGAATCGTGAGCAATTCCACGTTCGCTAGCGAAATGCGGATATCGCCGGCAATGACCAGTCCCTTGTCCAGGACGCGGTCGAGGATATCGATCAGATTCGTGGTTCCGGAGACAGTTGGCACGCGTTCCATAGGTTGGATTTGCCGCGAGTACCTTGCACCCCACCAGTTACACGCAGCGGAGCGAAAACCGCATCCTAAAGCGGCTCTTGTCCACTGTCAAATGTCGCAAGGCGACACTTCAAAGCGTGAGTAATCTGCAACGGGAAACCAAAGTACCGGCTGGAATGGCCCTTCGCCAACACCCAAGCTGCTTCGGCCCAGCACACGAACTGCGGACTTAGATTCAGCACTGCAGTTCGCCGTTGCCTGCATCTTTCATTTTTCCAGCAGGTTGCCCAGGGGACCCAGGTCCAGATTGAGGTCGGCCATGGTCAATCCAAAGTGTCCCGCCAGTTCCTGAATCTTGGCTTCCAAGGTCATTAGCGCTGCGCCCATGCTTTCTATCTCCGCGTCGCTGAGAGAGCCCCCTTCCATGCGGCGGATGGCCTGGCGTTCCAGCAGCCTTCGCAGCAACTCGATGAGGCTCAGGACCAGGCGGGCCAGCCCCTGCTCGATATTTTCCGGGGAACAGTCAATCCGCTGCGTCCCCCCATCGGCGCCGCTCTCGCCGAGGCGCCGCTTCAGGCTGGAGATGGCAGCTTCGATTTCGCCGGGAGAAATCTGCCGTGGCTGGTCCATCTAAGAATCCTTAACTTCGAGGAATTCGGCGGGCGGCCAGGGACCGCTGAGCCGCGTTCCCGGCAGGCTCTGGCTGAGCGCCTGGGCTGCCTGCTGGAAGCAGCTGACGGCGTCGCGATGGAGCAGTGCATAGCAGCGCATTCCCCCGTCAATCTGCCGGTCCCGCCACGCTACGACCCAAGGACGGGTGGCCTGAAAAAACTTGTCGCTCGTTGCCTTTAGCTCTGCTGCCTGGTCCCGCCGCTGGTGAAGGTACTCACGCCCGGACGCAACCTCAGCTCCGCTCCCTGTCGCCTGGCCCATGCTAATGTTGATCTCCATCTGCACCATGTGGCGCAGCCGCGTCAAAGCCTTGGCATACCGGGGGGCGTGCTCTCGCAGGTGCTGCCGCAACTCTTCCTGATTCTCCAGCACGGTGGGAAAACGAAACGAGATAAGCGCCGCCTGACGGAACAAAGCCTGCACCACCTGATGGAATGCAAGAGCTGATTCAACGGCAGGGATGCGAGAAAGATGCTCACGGCTCTCGAAGCGGGAAAAATAACAGCGCAACCCGAACTCCTGCAATTCCTCTATTCTGACCCCGGCCACTCCGGCAGAGGGCACCTCTACCATCGCCGTCGCGTCCATCATGCAGTAGGCCAGCAAAGGCATGGCTAACGGCGCCCTGCGCGGTCAGGCAGTTGTTCCAGGCGCATGTGCCGCAACGCGGTTTCTACCGAAGTGAGCACCACGTTCAGCCCCATATAAACCAAGTCCACGCCAGCCAGGGAAATCACCAGGCTGCCGTGAATCACCACCCCGGCGTTCAGGACGTGGTCGAGGATATCGAGCAGGGAGACTTCATCCTGCCCGGCCAGGCCCGCCAGCAAGTTGTTATCGGCCATCGGCCAGGTTCCGCGCTCAGGCGCGGCCTGCCTCCTTCTCCTGGCTGCGAGACACAAAGGAATATGGGGGCCAGGGACCGCTAAGTTCGATGCGCCGTTCCCCCTCCCAGTCCTGGGTGAAGCGGGCCATGAGTTGCTGCAGCTTGGCGCGCTGCGAGCGCTTGATAAGCAGCGAGCCCTGCCAGAGCAGGCCGCGCTGGCCACGGCTCACCGCCCCAGTCCCGGGGGCGGTCTGCACTGCGATCTCCTCCAGTGCCGGCAGCAACCGCTGCACCTCACCGTCGGCGGTACGAGGTTCCTCGGAGCGCAAAGCCGCCGCCCTGGCCTGCAGATAGTCGCGCCCCGATTTTGACCGGGCTGCCGCCTGCGGCTGAGCCCGCACGCCGAACACCTTCACACCCCACTCCTCGCAGCCGCTGATTCGCTTCAGGTCACCGGCCAGAAGCGCCTTTTTCTTCTCCACGTCAGCAGTTAGAGAAGCCGGGGTGCGAAACACTGTTCCAAAGCGCGCCGGCAGAATGTCACGCGCCGTGGCGATCGCGGAGACTACGTGCTGGTGACGCACGCTGACCTCAGCAAGCCATTCCAGGTCTTCCATGTTCCGCGCCAGGTTTTCGGCAAATTCGGTTTTGTCCACGCGGCTGGTCCAGCACACCAGGCCGGCGCAGGGCAGGGCGTCCACACTGGCGGCAGCATCCACCCCGGTGATGCCGGGCACAGTTCCCTCTCCTTCCCGGGTGATTCCGTAAAGGTAGAGAACCCGATTGCTATTGCGCGATTTCAAGCCGGTTGCCATAGTTCCGCGGTCAGGCTGCACAAACCTTGCTTGCCCGCGATTTCCTCACCAAAGTTCTTGAGAACGTAAATGTTCGCAAAGCCACCGCGACGCCGCAAACGGGCCAGAGTCGCCAGCTGCCACTGCCGGGTCTGCCGGCAACGGCGGCAGCTACCCATGTCGCCGGCGAACAGCACGCGATTGACTAGCAGCGGCCCCCCGCCCATGCCCAACCCGGCAAGCTGCTGGCGCAAGCGCTCGGTTTCGCGGTCCGGAAGAGGCTCGGCAAGCATCACGGTCCACACCCGGGCGCGTTGGCTGTCTTGAAGGAGAGACACCAGTTGGCGGACGCGCTGGCCGAAAGCGGCGATTTCCACTGCCACATCCTGGGCGAGGGCTAGTGTACGGTGGGCTGCCAGGGTTTTCAACAGCAGGCGCGACCACAGCTGCATGCGCTCCGGCAGGCGCAACAGTTCCAACGCATGGCCGGTGGGCGCCATATCAATAATTACGGTTTGCGCGCCGGCGGCCAGCAGATCAAGGATGCGGAATACGGCGAATACCTCGTCCACGCCGGGAGGGACGATGTCAAGCAGGGCGGTGAACAGCCGCCGCTCAAAAGAAAGCTCCACATGTACGCCCGATTGTTCCAGGGAGAGGGCCTGGTCAATTTTGTCCTTCACGCCGCGCACCCAGGCGGCGAATTCGGCAGCTGAGTCCATCTCGGCGGCAGTAAACCGCGGGTCGCCGAGGACCGGCCGCGGCTCGTTGACGACTTCCTGCTGAAAGATATCGTCGAGAGAGGGCGCGGGGTCCACCGAGCAGATCGTCACCGGTTGCTTAGGGCGAGCAGATCGGCTACGAAAGCCCAGGCCGGCGGAGACGGTGGTCTTGCCCACTCCCCCTTTGCCCACGACGAGGGTTAGCTTCGAGTCCGGGATCGGCCAAGGCACTGGGCGCAGGCGAAGCTCGGCCGTGCGCGGAGGCTGAACTTCCGGTGCCGGTTTATGCTTACCCTCGAACACCTGCTGGGCAAAGAGGTTGAGGGCGGCTGTTCCCTGCACCGGCGCTCCCCAATCCACTCCCATAAGCAACGGACTGCGTGGATAATGCTGGCGCAGGATTTTGCGGGCAGATACGGTCAGAGCCGCCCGGTGGCGGCAAACAGGGCACTTGCCCGCCCGCAGGACCGCTCGATTCAGGACCACCGCGGAAATTGCCACCGACAGCGACGAATTTCGCAAGGCTTCCGTCACACGCAGAGCTCCGTTGAGGGAGAACTTCTCCGGGGTCGTGACCAGGAAAATTTGGGCGTCACGCCTGATGGCTTGGCGGACTCCTTCCACAATCGCCCGCCAGTCCCTGAGGAAGCGCTGCGGGCCGCTCGCCACCTTCCCACCAAAGTGGGCGGCGAGAATCTGGTCGCGGCTGCCGGCGATCTCCAGAAAATCCAGGAAGCGGGCGAATTGTTCGGGCAATTGCAGTAGGCGCAGCGTGTGCCCGAAGGGAGCCGTATCCAGGATAATGCGGTCATACTTGCCGGAGGAGAGGGCTTGCTCCACGGCCAGCAAGGCGGAGATTTCAGCCAGCCCAGGCAGGGCCGTATCCAATAGGGGCTCAATCTCTTGGCGGGAAAAGATGGTGCCGCTCTCTACCGTTGCCAGCAGAGCTTCCTTGTATTTGCCGATAAAGGCGCGGAATTCTTTTTCCGCATTCACTTGCCAGAGGTAGAGCCGGTTGCGTCCGGTCAGGGAAACTGCTTGCGGGCGATCGCCCAGGCGGGTCCCAAACAAGTCGGCCAGAGAATGCGCCGGGTCGCTGGAAATGAGCAGCACCCGGCTTTTGCCCACCCTGGCGCTCCGAACCGCGTGAGCGGAGGAAACCGTGGTCTTCCCTACCCCGCCCTTGCCGATGAAGACACTCAGCTCCGCCACCCCCGTATTCTAGCCACGGATGCCCATTTGCGGCGATTTGCACAGTGGGCAAAAGCGGGGTGCCAAGGTACACTGTCCTTGAACCCAGAGGGGTTGCAGAAAGCAGGCCCTGCCCCAGGCCCCGAACCGGTCTTCGGTGAAAAAGCGAAAATCAACTCCTCCCAAGCCCCAGGGGTCGCGACTGAAGGCATTGCCGCCTAACGCACCTGCGGCTCGCGATGAAGGTCCGCGCCTGATTCCCCTGGCGGGGGGAAAAGATCACACTGGATTAGAGCACTTCCTGCGCCTGGCCGACGTAGCCCTGGGCCGCCGGAAGCGCGATCGCGACCGCCTGCCCTAACACCTTCCACAGCTTTACTGCACGGTGAGCTGCACCGTGGTCGAGCTTTGCTGCGACCCGGAAATGGCATGCACCAGCACGGTGTAAGTTCCGCTGGGCGTAGCTCCGTTGCTGGGGGTGGGCGGGGTTGAATTGACCGGAGGCGGCGAGTTTTGAGAGCTGGCCCCTCCGCCTCCGCTGCAACTCACCAGGCAGGCGCAGAGCACTAAGGCAAGGAAGATCACCACAAGCCGCCCTCTTCGGCCCCTTCCCAGAACCAATAAGAGCGGGAAAAATGGAAGCAGCGACGCGAACCAGAAAGCCCGGTGCTTGCGCTGGGGAAGAAGCGCGACGGCGCCGGTGCTGGTGTTGACGGTCACGCTTGTGGTCACGCCGCTAGCTTGGGCCGTAGCGGTGGCGGGAGAGAAGGTGCAACTTGCCCCAGCAGGCAGGTTTCCACACGAGAACGAGAAGTCCTGGCCAACTGCCGCGCCGACGGGATTGAAGGTCAGCGAATAGGAGGCCGCCTGGCCGGGAGTAACGCTGGCCGAGGCCGGCGAGGCCACCAGCGCACCCGCCGCCGTAGTCTGGGGCGGCGCAAAGGTCTGGATGCCAAAAACGCTGTTGGGCGGAGCGCCGGCATTGAACTTGGAAATCAGTGTGCCATTGTCCAGTTCAAAGCGACCCACATCGGAGGTGCAGTAGTCGCTCGCCCAGAACGAGGCGCCATCGCTGTCCAGAGCCAGCCCCGACCAGCAGTCCTCGAGGGGCGCGTCATAAGTTTGTAGCAAGTTGCCGTTGGCATCGAAACGCTTGATGTTCTTCAAATTGGCCACTAGGACGCCGCCATCCGGCAGAATCCGCAAGGCCAGAGCTTCGGTGAGCTGTGAGGTCAGCGGCGGCATCTGCTTCCGGTCGCAAACATTGAAGCGCAGCACCGAGGGCCCTTGCGAGGTGTAGTAGATAGTGCACTGGTCGGATGAAAGGTCAATCCAATCGGTGCCCTGCTGCTCAACTGCCGGCTGATAGACGGCGGTAATCGTGCCGTAAGGATCCAGCTTGACGATGGCGTGGCTGCAGCCGGTCTCGCCCACGTAAGCATTGCCCGCATTGTCAAACACGATGGATTCGGGCTTGCAGTTGTAGCCGGAGCCGAAGCCGGTGGCGGGACCTAACCCGGGAAACTTGCTGACCGCGTTGGCGGTGAAATCAGCCACGTACAAATTAGAGAACGCATCAAATGCCATTCCCGTGGTCGAACCACCCATGTTGGTGTTGAGCATTGCCATGGACGAGCCGTCCTTGCCGAACTGCTTCACTTGGCCGTTATTGACTCCAACGAACAATGAGGGCGTGTCGCTGACGTTCACGCTCACGCTTCCCACATAGCCGTTGCCGGAGCTGTCCTTGGCTGTAACCACCACTTTAAAGTTGCCCCCGGAAACATAAGTGTGGCTTACGGTGGGGCCACCCTGGTAGTAGCCGTCGCCAAACTGAACCACCACACTGGGAGTGCCGTCGGGATCGGTGCAGTTCGCGGTTACTGTCACAGCCAGAGGAGCCTTGCCGCTGCCGGGAGAGGCCTGAGGCGAGCACTGCAGAGGAGGCGAAACGTGGACGGTCTGGCTGGCGGAGCCCTGTCCAGAGTTATCGAACGCGGTCAGAACCACCGTGAAGGTTCCGCTGGAACTGAACCGATGCGTGACCGTGAAGCCCGGGTCCACAAACGTGATCGAGGTCCCGTCCCCCCAATCTACAAATACCTGGCTGATGCTCGGAGAAGTGCAGAGCCCGGAAGCGGTCACGCTCAGAGGAGCGATGCCCGAGGTAGGGCTAACGTTCAGCGTGCATGTGGGTTGTGCCAGCGCTGCCTCCGCCCATAACAGGCAAAGAAGGGCGATGGTGATGAGCATGCCGCGGCGCATGGTCTCCTCGCGGGAATGGGATCGAAGGGCGTTGGACAACGGATGCACGTCAGAAGTGGCTGGGAACTGATTGAATTTGGTTTAGCAACTCTGACGCGGATGGGTGCGGCGTGTCAAGGGAGAAGGCTTAACTTCTTGGGCAACAGCGGGACTGACTTTCTCTCTTGATACTCCGGAATAAATTTGAGAGCAGACACTGCCCTTAACCATCGGAGCAGGAGCTTCTCAACGAAAGCTAAAAGGGTGTAGGCCGGGCCTCACATGGGCAGTAAGGCCCTGGGCCACCGTTCCTCAAGATACCGCAATTTCGGCCTCTATTTTTGCGGGCCTACCAGATCGCTCATAGGCGTAACGTTCACTGTGTCGCAGGTGAACGCGAGGCAGCCCAAGCTCCAGCCATCCTCGATGGTAGCGAGCATCGAGATGTGGTTGTAAGCCACACTGGAAGAGCGTGGGGAATGGTCCGAGTGAGAGATGGTAATTCCGACCACATGGCCGCCGCCCTGTCCCGCCACGGAGTCGCAGCAGCCGCTGTCGTCGCCGAAGCCATTAAAGCCGCTTCCCGTGAAGTCGGATTCATCCCAGACGATGAAGATGACGGAGTTGCCAGTCCAAGCCGGGGAATTCATGATCGCGCTGACAGTGTTCAGCAGAAAGCTGTCTCCAGCTGCGATAAGCGCCGGCACCTGGGAGAAATCGCAGGGATCGTCAGGAGTGGCCGCGCGGCCATGCATGTCGTGGCACTGGTCGGGGCTGATCCAGACGTAGTCGGCCACCTTGCCGCCGGCCAGGTCACTAGCGAACTGGCCAAAATCCACAATATTGGCCACGCGCGCCGGATTGCTCTGCACATCCAGATACGAAATGAATGGGTTGTGCTTGCGTTCGTAAAGCTGGTTGCCGCAGGCGTGGTCCAAAGGCGTGGCACAGAGCGAGAAAGACTGCATGTAGGCCTTCCAGGTTTTGCCGTGAGCTTCGAGCTGATCCACGATGTTGGGAACGTCAATCGTGGTGTCGCTATCGCTGATCACACCGTTGTTGGAACCGGAAGTCGCGGCAATGTAGTTGGGCTGGCTGGGATGGGTGAAGCCAAAATAGTTGGTTGCCAGGCCGTAGTTGGCAGCGGCGGCATTGATGAAGGGAGCGTTGGCGTTGCCAATGAGAGTGTCGAAGCCCGTGTTCTCCATCATGATGACGAAGACGTGCTGGAAATTCTTCATGGTGGAGCGGTCGGCTTGCGCATTCAGCGGCGAGACCAGCAGCACGACAGAAATCAGGAGTAACGCGCAGAGCCGGCTGAGTTGTGAGAGAGGCCGGGGACGTGCAGGTCGCATGTCATCCTCCCATGACATTTCAATCGTTGATTCGACGAAGGTGGCGGCAGGGCGAAAGTATACACCGGCGGTCGCCCGGTCTGGCCCAAGCGGCCTATACGCTTGCCTTTTTCAGGCAGCGCCCATCTGGGCGTGTGCCGCCGGGTTCGAGTTCTTCTGGAGCTGTCGCCATTGTCTGGCTGAGATTCCCTCCCAATGGTGGAAAGCGCGGAAGAATAAATTGGCATCTTCGTAGCCTGAGAGATAGGCAGTTTCATTCAGCTCGCGGGATGAGTGGAGCAGGTAATGGCGCGCCAGTTCACGACGCGCCTCGTCCAGCAGACGCTGAAAGGTAATACCCTGCTCGGTTAAGCGGCGCCACCTGCTCGGATAGGAGAGGGAATTCTAAGTACTGGACATTACGAGTTGGCAGGAATGAGTCTTCAGCACAAGCCACACTTCGCGGCCGGCGTGAAGTTGCATGGAGTCGCGGGCGCCGGGAGTGAGGTGGACTTCGAAGCGGATGCCGCAATCCACCTGCGCTGTGATCATGAAATCGCGCTTCTCCAGGGAAGTCAGGACGCCGGGAATGATGTTGCGGGCGCTGATGTCGTGGGGACGGCTGGTGGCCAGCAGAATGTCGCCGGCGCGGACGGCCACCCGCACCGCGCCGCCAGGAGCCACGCGGCTGAGGGGGACCTCCAGGGTCACGGCGGAGCCAGCCAGGCGGCAGGTCATGGTGCCCTGAGGCTCGTGCGTGGCCTCGACGGTGGCGTCAAAAATGTTTTCGAAGCCGGCGAGCTGTGCGACCGCTTCCTGCCGCGGCGCGTTCAGCACTTCATGCGGCGTGCCCTGGGCAATAAGCCCGCCAGCTTCGAGCACAACTGCGCGCTCGCCCAGCGCAAAGACCTCGCCGCGATCATGGGTCACGTAAATAATTGGAATCTGGTGAGCTCGGTTCCAGGCGCGCAGGTCGTCTATGATGGCTGACTTGGTGGGAGCGTCCAAGCCACTTAAAGGCTCATCCAGCAACAGCAAGTCGGGATTGGTGACCAGGGCACGGGCGAGAGCTACGCGCTGGCGCTCGCCTCCGGAAATTTCGCCGGGATAGCGCGAGCACAGGTGCGAGACGCGCAGCGACTCGAGAATGGCGGCTGTTCTCCGCGCTTGCTCCTCGCCCGGAATCTTCGCCAGGCCGTAGCGGATGTTGGCTTCAACCGTCAGGTGAGGAAACAAGGCTAAATCCTGGAAGACATACCCCAGCGAACGCTTGCGGGTGGGCAGGCTGACGCCCGCGCTCTTGTCGAAAAGCACGCGGCCGCGCAGCGCGATGTGGCCGGCGTCGGGCTCAAGCAGTCCAGCCAGGCAGTCGAGGAGCGTGGTCTTTCCGGCCCCGGAGGCGCCAAAAAGAATGGTGATGCCGGGCGGCACGTCAAGCTGCACATCGAGCAGGAACTCGCGGCTGCCATTGGCGTGCAGACGCTTCTGAATACGCGCGCTCAGACCCGTGGGCACAGCGCCGGCGGGGGCGTCGGAAGCCCGTGCCGACCGCTCGCCGGCTTTGACTACCTCCACGGCCATATCGCCCACACTCTCCGATTCAAAGCGTACACCAGGGAAAGAGCCACGAAGGAGATGGCCAGCAGCACCAGCGCGGTCTGATTGGCGGAGGCGTAGTTCGTGGCCTGCACCTGATCATAAATATCAATCGAGACGGTGCGCGTGACACCAGGGATATTGCCACCCACCATGAGCACCACGCCGAATTCGCCCATGGTGTGGGCGAAAGTCAGGGCAATGGCGGTCAGCAGACCGGAAACCGAAAGCGGCAAGATGATGCGGAAGAGAGTGCGCAGACGGGAGGCGCCCAGAGTGGCCGAAGCGGCAACGAACTTCCGATCCACGGTTGAAAAAGCGGCTGCCAGCGGCTGCACGGTAAAGGGCAGGCTGTATACGACCGAGCCGATGACCAATGCTTCAAAGGTAAAAGCCAGAGTGTGGCCGGTGAGCGATTCCCACCAGCGCCCAATGGGGCTCTTGGAGCCCAGCGCCAGCAGAATGTAGAAGCCGAGCACCGTAGGCGGCAGCACCAGGGGCATGCCGACGACGGCCTCGACCAGGAACTTCCAGCGCCGGCGCGAGTAGGTGAGCCAATAGGCGACGGGGAGGCCCAGCACCAGCAGAATTAAGGTGACAAGCACCGCCAGTTTCACGGTCAGCAGGAAGGCTTGCCAATCCATTAGTGCGCCTCCCCTGGGACGAAGCCGAACTGGCGGAAGATGGCCTGGGACTCCGCACCGGCAAGGTATTTCAAGAACTGCGCAGCCAAAGCCTTATTTTTGGATTTGGAGACAATGACCGCTCCCTGCTCCAAGGCAGGATAAGAATCCGCTGGAACTATCCAGTAGCGTCCCAGCGGACGCACACTGGGCGCCAGAGCGTGGGCCAGCGCGATGATGCCCACCTGGGCGTTGCCGGACTCAGCAAACTGAGCCGCCTGGCCCACATTTTCACCCAGGACGAGGCGGCCTGCGATTTTGTCATACAGTTTGTAATAACGAATGGCGGCGACGGCGGCGCGGCCATAGGGCGCGTGCTGCGGATTAGCAATGGCAATCTTCCGCACCGAAATGTCGAGCAGCGCCTGCATTCCCTGATGGTCCAGCTCAAGGTGGGAGTTATGCGGCACCCACAGCACCAGGCGGCCCACCGCATAGGTGCGCAGAGAGTCGGAATCGGCCAATTTCAGCTTTACCAGTTTTTCCGGGTAGCCGCGGTCGGCGGAGAGAAAAACGTCATAGGGCGCGCCATTCTGAATCTGGTTGAAAAAATCGCCCGAGGAGCCGAAGGAGAGGCGGAGGGTGTTGCCGGTCTCACGCTGAAAGTTGCTGGCAATGGGCTGCAGGACCGGGCTGAGGTCGGCGGCTGCGGCCAGGGTGAGTTCGCCGGCGGAGGTGGTGGTTGGGCCCAGCCAGAGACAAAGCAGGATGGCCAGCAGGGCGGCTTTCATAGCGGCAATCACAGTGACATGTGATTGTATCCGTAATGGGAAAGGCAGGGGCAAATACAGGCGCTATTTGATTGACGGGCAACGGGCTGCGTCAACATACTTTTAATAGCACCAAGGGCAAACCGGGACCCCGAGGAGCGCTTATGCGCCAGTATGTCCCGGTGGGTCTTTGCTTCCTGCGCCAAGTGGTATTCCTCCTCCTTTTGCTGGGAGGAGTCGGCGCATCAGCCAATCCGCAATCATTCCCTGCGCAACCGAGCGGGCAAAGTACGCAACAACGCCTGCGGGGGGAAATGTCGTTCCGGCAGGGCCGCCTCCCCCAGGGCGCAATCGCGCGCAACCCGGCCGCTACGCTTCTAGAACGCGCCTACCGGCAAAAGCTCGCCCTGCGGCATAAGGCGGCGACCGCATACGCCGTCTCCTCCTCATCATCGCCGACCGGCAATTCCTGGTCCTCCCTGGGTCCAGCACCCCTGCTCTCCAATGCCA
>DASSQB010000104.1:0-7419 GCA_035702725.1 Terriglobales bacterium
CATCGCTGCCGCTGGGATGCCCGGTGCCATTGCGGCAGGCTCCGCAAGTGGAGCGGTGCAGCACCAGCTTGTGCGGTCCCGCCTGCCAGCTTTCATAGAGGAAAAATGTAAGGGGTTCCAACGGCGCTTGCACGGCAGGCGTCGTCTGCACCGCCGGTTCCGCCTGAATGACCGCCGAGGACGGCGCAGCTGCCGGAGCATCCTCGGCCACCGCAATCGAAGCCGAGGCTGGTTCGCTTTGGGCTTCGCTGGAATCGTTTTCGCCCACCTCTTCAGCTATGGCCGCCGGCAAAGCTGCCGCCGTCTCTGCACCACCCGCTACAGGGGCGGGTTCCAGGATGTTTCCATCACCTGCGGCGGCGACTTCGGCTTCTACCTGAGGTGGAGCTTCGGCCACGGCAGATGACGGCGCAGTCGGTGCTGCTGCTGGCGCCGGCCCTTGAGCCGCTGCCATGGCCGCAGGACGCGGACGGCGCGGCGGCGCAGGTTCCGCTGCCTTGACTTCCAATCCCGCGCCGGTCAGCGCTTTCTCCAGTTTGGCCCGGGTGTCTTCTTTCATGCGCACTAAGGGAAGACGATAAACTTCGCGAATCTTGCCCATCATGGCCAGCGCCGCCTTCACCGGAATGGGATTCGATTCCAGGAAGTTGGCCTGCATCAGTGGCAGGTACTTGCGGTGCAGGCGCCGTGCCGTGTCCCAATCATTGTTCAGCGCCGCGCGAGTCATTTCCGCCATCTCCCGCGGAATTTCGTTGGACACCACAGAGATAATTCCGGCGCCCCCGAGGGAGATAACCGGCAGAGTGACCGCGTCGTCTCCGGAGAACACCAGGAAGCTGGCGGGCACGGCGTTGAATACTTCCACAATCTGCCCCAGATTGCCGCTGGCTTCCTTCACCCCAATGATGTTGCGGATGTGCGCCAGCCGGGCCAGCGTCGCCGGTTCAATGTTGGCTCCGGTTCGCCCCGGCACGTTATAAAGAATCAGCGGCTTCTTCACCGCTTGCGCAATGGCGCGAAAGTGCTGAAACTGGCCTTCCTGCGTGGGCTTGTTGTAGTAAGGGGAGGCGGTGAGAATCGCGTCCACCCCCATCTTATCGGAGAGCAGGCGCGCCTTCTCGATGGCCTCGCGCGTGCAGTTGGAAGTTGCGCCGGCCACGATGGGCACGCGCCCGGCCGCCACTTCCACCGTCAGCTCCACTACGCGCAGCCATTCCTTGCGCGAAAGCGTGGGTGTTTCCCCGGTGGTGCCGCAGGGCACCAGGAAGTCAATTCCCGATTCCACCTGCCAGGCCACCAGTTCGCGCAGCGCCGCTTCGTCCACTGCGCCATCGTGGCGGAAGGGCGTGACCAGGGCTGTGCCGCAGCCGCGTAAATTCATAGCCTTATAGGATAAACCAAGCGGGAAGAGGCCTGTTAGCGGGCGATTCGGAGGCAGCAATCAGCACCCAGCCCGTGGGGGGTCGTGCCACCTCTAAGTTCAGGGGCTGAATGCTGATGGCTGATTGCTGAGTGCTGGTTTACCTCAGCTCCCGCCAGACCTCGCGGAAGTCGAAAAAGCCGCTGCGTCCCACCAGCCACTCGGCGGCCCGCACCGCGCCCTCGGCGAAGCCGCGGCGAGATTTGGCATCGTGGGCCAGGCGAATGGTGTCGTTGTGCGAGTCCAGCACGATCTCATGCAGGCCAACGGTCTCGCCTTCGCGCAGGGAAACGATTTCCAGTTCTTGGCCGCCGCCTTCACGCAGAATCTTCTGGAGCACGACGGCGGTGCCTGAAGGCGCGTCTTTTTTTTGCGCGTGGTGGCGCTCCATGATTTCGCCGTTATAGCCATGCTGAAGTGCGGCAGCAGCCGCGCGAGCAACTTCGAAGAAGACGTTCACCCCTACCGAGAAATTGGAAGCATAGAGCAGGCCCATGCCGCTTTGGGCGACTACTTCCCGGATCTGAGGCAGCTTCTCGTACCAGCCGGTGGTGCCGACCACGGTGTTCTTGCGGGCGCGGGCACATGCGGCAATGTTTTCGAGCACGGCCTTGGGCGTGGTGAAATCAATCACCACCGCCACATCGCGCAGCGCGTCCGACGTTAGCCCGCTGGCGTTGCGGTTGTCCTCGCTGCACAGCACGCGCACTTCGTGCCCGCGCTGGCGCGCCACTTCCGCTACCATCGAACCCGTTTTGCCGCGGCCTAGAATAAGGAGAATCATTGCCTTGAGCCGACTAGCTTACTAGCTGCCTGGCGTGCTGGCTAACTGCTGTCTAACACATCGTGAGGTAAACGTCCGGTTAGTCCGTTAGCGAGGCTAGACAGCCAGACAGCTAGATAGCTAGCCAGCTATCACGCAAAAATCTCCGGATCCGGGTCGGCAAAAAACGTGCCATGCAGGCGCCGCACTACTTCGGGCACATCGTCTTCTTCGACCACGAATGTAAGGTTAATCTCCGACGCGCCCTGGGAAATCATGCGCACATTGATCTCGCCGATGGTGGCGAACACTTTGGCTGCCACACCCGGCGTACCGCGAATATTGTCGCCCACCAGGCAAACAATGGCCTTCCGCCCCTCGTATTTCACGTCCGCCAGTTTGCCCAGGTCGGCGGCCAGGGCGGGAATGGCCTCGTTGGAATCCACCGTCACCGATACGCTCACCTCCGAGGTCGAAACCACGTCCACGGCACAGCGGTGGCGGTCGAAAACCTCGAAGATGGCGCGCATGAAGCCGTGCGCCATAAGCATGCGTGTGGCCACAATGTCCACGATGGTAATACGCTTTTTGGCGGCAATCGCCTTGAAGGTGCTGCGGCACACCGGCGCCTGCGCCGTGATGCGCGTGCCCTCGCAGGCGGGATTGCGCGAATTCAGAATGTACACCGGAATATTCTTCTGGATGGCGGGCAGGACGGTGGCCGGGTGCAGCACCTTGGCTCCGAAGTAGGCCAGTTCAGCCGCCTCTTCAAACGAAATCACCTTGATGCGCTTCGCCTCGGGACAAATGCCAGGGTCGGTGGTCATCATGCCGTCTACGTCAGTCCAGATCTCGATGCGCTCGGCGCCCAGTCCAGCACCCACAATCGCGGCGGACAAATCCGAGCCTCCGCGGCCGATGGTGGTGGTGATTCCCTCAGGAGTGGCGCCGATGAAGCCGCCCATCACCGGCACCCGACCCGCATCAACAACCGGTTTCACTCGGGTGCGCAGGCGCTGGTTGGTTTCGTCTATCAGCGGTACGGCACGGGTATGGGTGCCATCGGTCACGATGCACTGCCGCGCGTCCACCAGCTGCGCCGCTATGCCCTGCGCGGAAAAAGAGGCATGTACCAGCTTGCTGGAGAGCCGTTCGCCGAAGGAAACGACCTGGTCGGAGGTGCGCGGCGTAAGCTCACCCACGGCTGCGATGCCGCGCAGCAACTCATCGAGCGCATCACATTCGGCTTCCAGCTCGGAGTGGAACTGGGTAAACAGTCCGGTACCCAGCAGTTCGCCGGCGGTGGTGTAGTGGCGCTCGCGCAGGCAGCGGGAAAGTTCCAGGGCGCGCTCCCGGTCGCCGGCCCCGGCGGCCCGCGCCATGGCCAGCAGGTTGTCGGTGACCTTGGCCATAGCGCTGACCACCACCACCGGCCGTTGCGCCAGCCGTCCGCGCACAATTTCGCCGGCGCGCTTGATGGCGGCGGCATTCTCTACCGAGGTGCCGCCGAATTTCATTACCAGCATCGGCGCGCCCTCGCTGACTTCATTTGCCGCAGATTAACGCTGATCAACGCTGATAACTTCAAAAAGAGGAGAACATGGCGGGATTCGAAATTGCCACAATGCACTGGCCTAGCGCCCAGAGTCAAAAAAGAAGAAAGTGAGAAATCCGCGTCCATCGGCGTTAATCCGCGGCGAAGAAGTGGTTCGTGGCCAAGGGACTGATTCACTCCAAGTAGCCCTGCGCCTTGAGTAATTCGGCGTTGAGCAGGGCCGCGCCGGCGGCTCCGCGAATGGTGTTATGCGAGAGCACGGTGAACTTCCAGTCCAGCACGCCACACGGACGCAGCCGGCCCACGCAGGCAGTCATACCCGCTCCCCGGTCCACATCAAAGCGCGGCTGCGGCCGGTCAGGAGCCGCAAGGTACTCCACCGGTTGCTCTGGCGCGCTGGGCAGCCGCAATTGTTGAGGAAGCGACCGGAACTCTTTCCAGGCCGTTATGATCTCCTCGGCGCCTGCTTTCTTCTTCAGTTTCACCGCCACCGATTCGGTGTGCCCGTCTTCCACCGCCACCCGGTTGCATTGCCCGCTTACCCCGAGCTCCGCCAGCTCGATGTGCCCGTCCCGCACATGGCCCAGCAGCTTGCGGGTCTCCTCCTCCATCTTGTGTTCTTCTTTGGCGATATAGGGAATGACGTTTCCCAAAATGTCCAGCGATGCCACTCCGGGATAACCGGCACCACTGACTGCCTGCATGGTGACGGCCATCACCTTTTCCAGGCCGAATTGCTGCTCTAATGGAGCCAGGGCCAGTACCAAGCCAATGGCGGAGCAGTTGGGATTGGTAACCACAAACCCGCCGCTCTGGCGCCGCCAGGATTGGCACTCCAATACTTTGAGGTGTCCGGCGTTGACCTCGGGAATGACCAGGGGCACGTCTTTCTGCATGCGCAGGGCGCTGGAGTTGGTAATGACCGCATGTCCGGCGGCGGCGAAGCGCGGCTCCAGTTCGGCCGCAATAGCGGCGTCCAGGGCGGCGAAAATAATTCTGGGCGCCCCCTCCGGCTTAGCCGGGGAAACGGGCAGCGCAGCCGCGCGCTCCGGAATCGGCGTCTTCAGGCGCCAGCGTACAGCCTCGGCGTACGCCCTTCCTTCAGAGCGTTCCGATGCCGCCAGCCACGCCACCTCGAACCAGGGATGGTGCTCCAGCATTTGCAGAAAGCGCTGGCCGACGATTCCGGTGGCCCCCAGCACACCGACGGGAACTTTATTGGGCTGCATGGATGTTTGCTTCGGATTTTACACCACGTGGGCGGCTGGTCCTTTATCCGAAAGGGCAACACTGCTCACGCCAGGGCAGGGAGGTGACACATGCCCGAACTTCGTCAGAACCGCTTCACCAAAGAGTGGGTGATCATCGCCACCGAGCGGGCCAAGCGCCCCAAGGACATGGTGGTGGTGCGCACGCCGCGCAATCTGCCCAGCTTCGATCCCAAGTGTCCCTTTTGCCCGGGCAATGAAAAGTCCACGCCCCCGGAAGTGTTGCGCGTCACCGCGTCCAATAACGGCCAATGGCTGGTGCGGGTAGTGCCCAACAAGTTCGCCGCGCTGCAACCCGACGTGACCCCGCGACGCGTGGTGGAGCGCTCGCACCGCACCGTGGAAGGCTTCGGATTTCACGAAGTGGTTATTGAAACGCCTGATCACGCCCAGGCTACGGCCCTGATGGCGGACCAGCACGTGGCCAGCGTGCTGCGCGTGCTGAAGGCGCGGTCTACCGACCTCAGCCTGGATTCGCGCGTGGCCAACGTCACTATCTTCAAAAATCACGGCGCCGATGCCGGCACCAGCCTGGAACACCCGCACTGCCAGTTGATTGCCACTCCAGTGATTTCTTCGCAGGTGCGCAGCCGCCTCTATGAGGCGCTTCGCCACTACGACGAATTTGGCGAGTGCATCTTCTGTTCCGCGGTGCAGGAAGAACTGCAGGACAAGAGCCGGCTGATTGTCACCACCGACCATTTTGTCGCCCTGGAGCCGTTTGCTTCCTACACTCCTTTTTGCACCCACATCTACCCCCGGCGGCACATGGCCAATTTTGCCGACATCAGCGGGGAAGAGATCTCTGACCTCGCCCATGTTCTGCGCCTGGTGCTGGCCAAGCTCTACTACGGCCTGCACGACCCTGATTTCAATTTCACCATTCGTTCCGCGCCGGCGGAGTGCTCAGGGGTGCAGTATTACCACTGGTATGTCAGCATCATTCCCCGGCTCACGCGAGTGGCCGGTTTCGAGCTGGGTTCGGGAATGTACATCAATACGGTGCTGCCGGAAGCGGCGGCGGAATTTTTTCGCGAAGTGAATGTGGAGTCGGCGGCGGCGCCTGACAAGCCCCAACTCATCATGCCACATGTGACATAAATCGGGCCGTCCGCAGCTATTTCGAGCCGGAAAGGAAGGGGGTTCGGGCGGCCACTGGCACCGCCGCCACTACAAACGCCAGGCAGCCGGCAAACACCTTGGAGGTGCGGCCCAGCAGGCCGGCGCGTTTTGGTGATTGCGCCAGGTCGGCGGGCAGCGTGCCGCGCAGCCGCATCTTCTGCCGCATTGTGTGGAACACATCGAAGGATATGCTTTTGTCTTCCCGCAACTGGATTTGCGCCGCCGGCATTACCGTAGTCTCCGGCTCCGCCCAGCGCGGCATGGGTTCATCGAGGGCATAAACATCAAGATGAAAGGGATGGTGCTCGCCTACTCGCCGGTCAAATAACCAGCACATTTCCTCTTCTTCGGCCGTTGACCCGAAGTAGACGACGTACTCCTGCCGGCATTGTTCCTGCGGACACGTCAGCTTGATTCCTGTCCGGCCTTCGCCGGTCAGGGCCTGAATGAGTCCGGCGTAGCGGGCGTGAACAAGCTCTTTCTTGACAGCAATCGCCATAACACGTGAGCTTAAGCGTGCTGCGTTATCGCGCAAAGTGACTGGAGTGCAATGTACTAACCCGCGGAAGCATGTACTGGTGGCCTGAGGCGGCTTGCGAACGGTAGGATGAAGGCATGCGTCGCCCGCAATTTCAGGGTTGAATCATCTGCTACCTGGTGGAGGGGTTCCTCTACTTGACCGGAAGCGCTCTCGCTCGCATCGCCTCTCTGGCGAAACGCCGAGCTTGAGCGGTGGCTCGTCCTCAGAACACGAAGCGTATATGCAGGCCAGGCTCACATGCTATCCTTCCCGCAACTTCCCAAGACAGGCTGAACCCCATGCTGCGCGAGCTGCGACTGGAGAACTACGCGGTTATAGATAACGTGGTGGTGGAGTTCGCCGCTGGCCTGAACCTGCTGACCGGCGAGACGGGTGCGGGCAAGTCCATCCTAATTGACGCACTGGCGCTACTGCTGGGCGAGAAAGCCTCCACCGACGTAATCCGCCATGGCGCCGAGCGCGCGGTGGTGGCCGCGGTTTTCGAGGCGGAAGGGAAGACGGCCAAGGTGTTGAGTCAGCTGCTGGTGGCCAACGGCCTGGACGAAGAAGCCAGCGACCTCATAGTGCGGCGGGAGATAGCCGCGGCGGGCAAGGGAAGGGTCTTCGTCAACAACCAGCCGGCAACGGTGGCGGTGCTGCGCCAAGTCGCGCCGCACTTGGCCGCCATCCACGCGCAAAGCGAATCGCTGGTTTCTTTCGACGCGGCCGCCCGCCTGGAGCTGCTGGACGCGTTTGCTGGCGTGCAGTTGG